>PFJC01000016.1 GCA_002782865.1 Candidatus Uhrbacteria bacterium CG_4_10_14_3_um_filter_41_21 | reverse complement strand
ACATCAAACTATCAATTACTTTCAGCAGAAATGTTGATGAAGATACGGTTGATGGCAATTTAATAGTTACAAATTCCACAACCGGTGAAGAAGTAGAGGGAACAATCACAGTTCGTGGTAACAAGGTTTCTTTTGTACCAACTGCGACTTGCCCTGAGCCAAACGAAGACAGATATTGTTTTGATGAAAATACAACCTACGAGGTAGAAGTAACGGAAGATATCGAAAGTACGGCTAGCCGATCGCTTGATTGCTCGGCGGTCAGCTGCATATCATCATTTACATCAGGTGAACTTGTTGACACCGAAGATCCAAAAGCGACAGTTTCATACCCGGATGATGGCGACAGAATTTCTGTTGATTCTTCAACTACGGTTCAAGCTGCGGCAACCGACGATAGTGAGATTTCAACAGCCGATTTTTACGGCGCAGAAGAGTTATTTGATTCTGTCGCTGCCAGCGGTGATGATTTGTCCGATGTTACAATCGAATCAACTTGGTATACGGATGATTTAAGTGAAGGTACTCGCTACACGCTTGAAGTGATAGTAGAAGACATTGCCGGAAACACCGATTCTGATTCTATCCGAATTTTAGCTGAGGCTTGGCATTGTTCAAACGAAACAAAAGACGAAGACGAAGAAGGTAAAGATTGTGGTGGTGAAGATTGTGGCGCCTGTGATGGTTCAAGCTGTGAAGAAGATTCAGATTGTTCAAGTGAAACTTGCGAGGAAGGCACTTGCGTTAGCTATCCGGAAATTTCAGGTATTTCACCGGAAGATGGCGCAGTTGGCACTTATGTTACTATTTCCGGCGAAGGTTTTGGCTCAAGCGGAAGTGTTTATTTTGTTGATTCAGATGGCGCCGATCTCGAAGCTGATGTCCCAAGTTGTGCTGATTGGGGAGACACGGAAATTGTAGTTGAGGTGCCGGAAGGTGCAGTTGACGGTCCAATCACTGTCGAAACTTCAAAAGGATACACAGATTCAACCGATGATGACAACGGTGAATTGTTTGATGATTTTGATGTGAACGACACTGTACGACCATCACTTTGTAAAGCAACGCCTGATTCAGGAAAAATTGGGGCCTCAGTTGCAATTACCGGTGTAAATTTTGGAAGCAGTCAAAGTGATTCTGAAGTTAATTTTGATACAACCGAGGCAGGTAGCTACACAAGTTGGTCAGCAACATCAATTAAAGTTACAGTTCCTACAGTTACCGAAGAAGAAACATACAGTATTGTTTTAACAGTTGGTGGGGTTGAGTCAAATGCTCTTAGTTTTGATGTTTTAGAAACCGTAACAGACAAGCCAACGATTTCTTATATTAGTCCAGAAGATGGTGGAAAAGGTCAATATGTCACAATTTTCGGATCAAATTTTGGCAGTAGAACCGGAACTGTTTATTTTAAAAACGATGACACCGGATATACAGCTGCGGGCAGCGCTGATTTTCCAACTCAGTGTGACACTGATTTTTGGTCAGATACACAAATTACAATTATTGTTCCAGACGAATACTCAAATGGTAATAACCTGGCAACTGGTACGCACAAACTTTATATTGTAACTCAGCCCGGTACGGAATCAGCCTCAACCGAGTTTACAGTCACAAGCGCTGACCCAACACCCGGAATTTGTAAACTAGATCCAGACTCGGGTGAAGAGGGTGACACAATAACAATTTACGGGGAAAAATTCGGATCAAGCGAAGGATCAGTTGAATTTTATAACGGAGTAGCGGCAACAGTTAGCGAAGATGGTTGGTCAACAGGTGAAATAACAGTCACTGTACCGTCTGGGGTGGCAACTGGGCCAATGACGCTAACTTCTAGTGGTGGCGAAGTAAGTAATAAATACAATTTTGAAGTTTCGTCTGCAGATTCATCTACGACCGATACCTCGCTTAGCGGTGGTTATGCTTGGTATTTTTCAACCGGAGAAATTCCGGAAGTGCCCGAGCTTTTAATCGCTTGTGATTACGACGCTAATATTATCAGTGGAGTTCCAAATAAGAAGTTTACAAACGATGTTTGTACAACTGCTGTTGTTTATGGAACTTTTTCAACTTTAATGAACACAGATACGCTGGCAGAATCAGTCGGCAATATTACGGTTTCAGAATGTACTGACACAGATTGTAAATCAACTACGGAAATTGAAGGCGCCACCATCGAAACATCTTCCAGTACCACGCAAACATCGTTTACTTGGAAATGGCCAACGGGAAGTAGCAGCTATAATAGTGGAGCCGGATTTAAAAACAGTACAACTTATCAAGTTTTGGTAGCAGAAGAGGTTGAATCAGAAAGTGGTGAAAACATGGACGGTGATGTATCTTGGACATTCACAACTGGCACCGCAGGAAATAATTGTGATATTGAAGAGATTATCTTAAGCCCAAATAAAGACACAATTACAGAGGAAGGTGGTACAACCGAGTTCCAAGCCTTGCCTTCCGGACAGTGTCAGGTTTATAACGGAGCTACATATGAATGGAATTGGGACATAGATCCGGGCTCATACGCAAGTTTAAATGCAGGGAAGTGCGATGATATTTCCGATGACTCTTGCGCAGTTGCCACGGCGCTTAACGAAGGAGAGTCGGCAGTGTATGCCGAAGAGATTGAAAGTGGAGTGATTGGTGCCGGAACACTTGTTGTTGATTACACCGACCCTTATGTTTCTGCTTACTGGCCAAGTTGTAACACGGCCTGTATAAACGCCAGCGTGGGCGCATCTTTCAATATACCAATGAGCTCATCAGTGTCCGAAGGATTTAGCTTATTTAAATGTGCTAATGAGCTTTGTGTATCTTTGGATGAAATTACAGTGATTGGATCTTGTACTGATGAGGATACGGATTCAGAAACTGGCGAAATCATTTGTAGCGAAGTTCAAATTATTCCAACCGATGATTTGGAAAAAGATACTTACTACCGAGTAATTGTTTCAGGAGATGTTTCTTCAAGTAGCGGGGTGGCTTTAACTAGAACAAATTACGGAGATGATTTCTCTTGGATTTTTTCAACAAAAGATGACGATACAATATGTTCGGTTGATAGAGTTGACTTAACGCCAGACAAAATAACTTTAAGTGCAATTGGTGAGACTCAACAGTATTTTGCGCAACCTTATGGTGAGCCGGATTCTTGTTCTGTTGCCGGACAGAAATTAAATGCTTACAGCTATAACTGGGATTGGGCAAAACCATTTAACGATTCCGATGTTGCTCTTATAAGATATATTGGATCGTCTTACGCTGATTCAGATATCACCAGTATTCCCGATGGCTGTACGACTTCTTGTTTAGCAACCGGTAGCTCAATTTATGTTGCAGTTTGCGGAGACAGTAGCATTGGCACAGGCGAGGATTGCGACGACGGCAATGCCACCAACGGCGACGGGTGTTCATCTAGCTGTTTGCGTGAAGGAGCGAGCGGATCTTATGGAACTTGTGGAGATGGGGTGGTAGATCAAGGATCAAATAAAGAAGGAGAGGATTGCGACGACGGAAATTCAATTGACGGCGATGGTTGTTCATCAAAATGCTTACGCGAAGGCTCAACTTATGTTGGCGCTACTTGTGGTAATAGCTCTGTAGCTCAGGACGAATTTGGCGGCGGTGAAGATTGCGATGATGGAAATAGAAAATCAGGTGATGGTTGTTCGGCTCAGTGTTTGAACGAAGGAACAACTGCTCAAGCTGACATAGAGTCTCGCTGTGGTGATGGGGATATCTCAACTCCATATGAAACTTGCGACGACGGCAATGCCACGGACGGCGACGGTTGCTCTTCTAGCTGTTTGCGAGAAGGTTCTTACGGTAGCATTGGAACTTGCGGAAATGGAATTGCTGAGAAAAAGCCAGCAAGCGCCACTGTTGATAATAGCGGTGGAGAAGATTGTGATGGCACTTCCGGTTGCGATGATAATTGTTTATTTGCCGGGTCATCACTTACATACAGTAATCCATCAGTTTGTGGAGATGGAAAGGCTGGAATGGGGGAGTTGGCAATTTGTGAGGCATCAGCATCAGGTGACGGAAAAATTGACCCAGTTCAGCTGGCAATAATTATAGACAGTGCAGCCGAGCAGGTTGATGAAGATACCAGATTGGCAGAGACAACGATTAAAGCGACCTACGAAGACGAATACGACACGGCTAAACTTTATTTAGAGTGTAGTGCTGAAGAAGATGATGACTGCAAAACTGGCTATGGTCCGGCTGATAATCAGTGTTGTATGGTCAGACCTGAAGTCACTTCACTTTATCCAACCGGAAATGATGTGTGTCGAAATACCGCTTTTTACGCCACTTTTAACACCCAGATGGATTTGAATACTTTTATTTATAAAGATGATGATGAAACCGTTTCAAATGTTTACATTAAATACGAAACTTACGGCGGCTGTCCAAGTGGTTACGAAGAAGTTGCTTACTCTTCAGATTTTTTTAGTCCTACTTGGTTTGCCGGTCTTTGGTCAGAGATAACATCACTTTTTGGAGCGCAGGTAAACGCTCAAACTAGTGTTGAATGTTTAGTGCCTATTACGAATATCAAACAAACTTCACAAGAAGATGGCACATATAAAGTAAGTTTCCAGCACAATACACTGCTCGAAGAAAATGGTAATTACTCACTCTACATTACGGGTGGAACAACAGGAGACAGTGATCATGATGGGGTTTTATCAAAGTATGGCGTTGAAATGGATGGGGACAGTTATGTTGATTTTATAACCGGTACTGAGCTTTGTACTTTGGACACCGTTGATGTCAACGACACTGATTCGGAAAGTCCAAACTTGTACACTGCTACTAACGAAGAACATGAGTTTACTGCCACCCCTTATTCATTTGCCACTGGTTCAAAAGAAGAAATCGAATCAATCGATGATGTTTACTCTTGGGCTTGGGCAAGCTGGAAGGCGGATGATGACGGTATTATTCTAAAAAATGAAAGCGAAGACGGCACAGGAAGTATTGCTCTTGTTACTTATAGTGCGATTGGTGAAAACGGGGAAGTAGATATTACAGCTTCTGCCACCATAACATCCGATGTTGTTAATAGTTCAACAGGAGACACAGTTTCTGGCGCAACGAGTGTTGTAGTTTTGCTTTGTGAAAATATTTGGCCAAGTATTGAAGATTTTCCATTTATTGATGACGCGACCGGAACAGTTGATGGAATAGAAGAAGGCGCCGGCTGGATGAATTTTTCAATGTATTATTGCCGGGATTTTGGTACAGATGGCGATTTAACTGATGACCTACCTCAATTAAATGTTGTGTCGTCGGGCTCAATTGGAACCGAAGGAGTTATAAAAGAATACTTCTTTGCGGTTGAGTCTGATGGAAAAGATACTGGAGACGCAGTGGGAATTAGAATTGCACAAAACGAAGATTATCTAAGTCCTTATGCTTGGTATCAAAGCCAAGGATTTGCCGGTAGTCCAACTGAAATTCAATTAGATGGTTACCAAGCTATTCAAGATGGTCGTACGGTTTACGGGGCGGTAACCAATGAAAACGGTGGAGTTATATATCCAAATATTTTTGTATTTTCATACAATGACGGAGCATCAACCGAGACAATTAATATTTTCAGCCAAATGCTCGCGACGCTCAACTTCAATACAAACATGGAAACAACCAGTCTATGTTCAGACGGAACTTCGTATACTGATGATGTTTGTCAGTCTAATTTAGATTGTAGCGATACAGAAATTTGTGGAGATGAAGTGGCAAAGCTACAGCGTGACATGGAGCGTTTAACTGATGTTACAACTGCAGCTGGATACATTGATAGTTATCAAGCCGCAAACAGCGGGCAAACACCGCAGCTTGAGGCGGGGACTTATGTTTCACCAATCAGCGCTAGTGCCTGGCTTTCATGGAACGAAACACTTTCGTCTGATTTATTAATTGCTCTAAGCACAGACCCGGTAAACGGTTACGAGACTTGCTCATCGAGCTCTGACTATAATTACGATTCTGCAACCTGTGTTGACCAGACAAAGGGAGTTTACGCATGTCCTGAAGGCTCATATATTTATCATTATCGCGCTTATGGAAATGACGGATATTATTTGACAGCCGAACTTGAATATACAAATAGCGATTGGTATTACGATATTGATGACGATGAAACAGACGACGAAAATATATTAATTGGTGCCAGTTCATCAGCGTCAGCCGGAGGATTTTCAAGCGGAGCCGCATTCTGTGACGGCAGTATCTATGGTTCTTCAACTACTTGTGGCGATGGTGTTATCGGTGGATCTGAATTTTGCGAAATCGGGGACATTAATTACGAGTCTTATGATTCTGATGGTGATGGCAAGGTTGATTGTAAATTAACGCAAAATTGTAATAGCACTTGTACAGCTTATGAAACCGATGAATCGGTAGAATGTAGCGCTTTTGATTGTGGAAACGGTGTTGTGGAAACCTGGGAAGTTTGTGACGACGGTTCTTATAACGGTAAGTATGGTTATTGTGGATCGTTGTGTACTTATGACTCATCTTTTTACTGCGGCGATGGTTCAATCGCCGGAAGTGAAGTTTGTGATTGTGGTAAAAGCACGGCCTCAACAGTAAATTCAGGTTATGGCGGAACGGCTTGTGTTGGCGTAAATAATACTTATAATTCCTCTGCTGCCGGTACTTGCGCTTGGGACTGTAGCGAACCTGGTCCATATTGCGGGGACAGCGTAATAGACAGTAGTGAGGAATGTGATAGTAATACCGAAACCTGGGCAGGCGCACTTTGTGCAGATGGTACAGAGTGTTCAAAAGATAGTGATTGTAGTTTTGGTTCGTGCGGAGACGGTGGTAATGCTTGTGGTAATTCGCAGATTTGTATAGGGGGAGATTCAGATATCAGTTGCACTACAACTACAACTGAATACGCAGATGAAGCTGAATTAGAGACATTTTGTAGTTCTTCGGTCACCGGCGCAAACATGAGGTGCCAATCAGATCGAGTTAGTGGCACTACCGAAACAGGTATAGAATTTACTTCTTACGAAACAACATGTTCTTCCGGTGAATATATTGATATTGGTTGCGAAACTGAATGCGACGAATCTGGTGAAGCGTGTGATACAACTTGTGAAGGTATCTATTATGGCGATTACGGATACGAAGGTTCCGGACTTTCTTGTGCTGGTGTTTCCGGAACCGCAGTTTCATGTTCACCTACATGCACAACTGATGATGAAGGTGTGATTTGTGATACTTCCTGTGAGACAGCGGACGGGGAAGACGCAAGTTGTACTGTTTATTGTGAAGACGATCCACCAACAAGCCCCGGGGAAAGTATTGCTTGTGAAGTTAAATGCTACCCATATCTCGACAGCGGGGAAAGAGTATCCTGTTCTAATATTAATATAACAATTGAAGTGCCAGAATTAACAGACAGCCTTTTTTGCGAAACAACTTTAGATGTCACTGTAATTTCAGAAGATGGAGAAACTACGGTGTGCAGTTCAAGCAACGGAGCTGGTGATCCTTGTGACTCAAATAGCGACTGTTCAAGCGGTGTTTGTTCAACTCAGAGTTATGATCTTTATCGTTATAAGAGCTGTTCTGAAACAGAATGTACGCTAGGTAACTGGTCATCTTGTGTTGGCGGTAGCCAAACTTGCGGAGATGGGCAGGTAGACGGAGACGAAGAGTGTGATGACGGCAATAGTGATAGCACTGACTCTTGTACTAATGAATGTACGGTTAATGTTTGCGGGGACGGGTATATTTATGATGGTGAAGAGCAGTGTGACGATGGAGATGAAAACGGCGATATTTGTTCATCGTCTTATGAATCAAGTTGTACTTACTGTAACGATTCCTGCAAAGAGGTAACATCAAGTGGAAATTTCTGTGGAGATGGTGAAATAAACGGCAGTGAGCTTTGTGATGGTGAAGACCTGGCTTACCATTACTATTATTCAGTTTACGGAGTTTACGGAACTTGTACCTACGAAGAATATCGAGCCGGTGGAATTCATGGAGACAAAGAAACAGGCTACTCATATGTTTGTACAAAAGTTGGAATTTGCAACGGCGGGGACGAAAACGGAGAATATTGTCAGTCGGGAAGTGATTGCTCCAGCGGGAAATGCGTAGTACCGGCTTGTGCAAGTGATTGTGAATCAATGTGTCCATTTACTTATGATTCTGCTGACATCACAATGAAAACAAATCTGGTGGGAGCAAAGCAGAAATCAGAAGTAATACTTTCAAGTTATTCAGAAACTAGTGGCAGCTCGCGTCTTTCTTATGGAAATTCAGCCACCATGTATATTCCAGCCTGCCGAGCCGCTACCGGATTAACGGCTGATGTTGAATTTAGCTTTAATCTGCCAACTCCTTATGTATTATTTGTAAACGACATGTCAACTTCAATGTCAGATTCATTAGGTAGTTCCGGCTCTAAAATAAGTGTACTTAAAGATGTTTTATCTGACTCTGTAGGTACTCTTTATGACGAAGTTGATGATGTTAAGATTGGTTTGGTGGCAGCTGTTTCGGCTGGTTGTGGAACAGCGACCGGCTACGGAACAGGCTCAGATTATGAAGATGATGTGGATGTGCTTGAATTTACCAGCGCAAGCAGCTACTCTTCTGTAGAGTCTGAAATTAATAGTTACAGTGCTTGTGGGGGAACCTATACTTATAGCGGACTTTTTGCGGCTCGTACTATAATGAAAGCTCAATCTGACACAAATAAGCGCAAGGTGGTGGTGTTGTTGACCGACGGTGACTGGGCAGATACCTCAGCCTGGGACGGCGGCACTGCCATTCCGGAAGCCGAGAAGGACCCGCTCTTTATGGCCTGTAAATTAAAAGAAGATGGCGTTGAAGTGTTTACGGTTTTACTCGACAGCGGGACGACCACAATTACTTCAATTGATCAGGAGGAATGTAGCAAATATGACGGATATGAATATTTTGAAGATTTTTACGCTGACGAGGTAGCTGCCGCTGCTGCCGCTGCCTGTGTAAACGGAACTGTTGATGCTGAATATAGCGAAGAATGTGATGACGGAAATTCAAGTAATTTCGACGAGTGTACAACCAGTTGCGAGTTTACTTATTGTGGAGATGGCACAACTCAAAATCCTAATGGTGACAGTTCATACGGCACTACAGATAATGGTGACGAAGAGTGCGATGGTGCAGGAGAGACTGCCGGTTGTGATTATGACTGTACAGATGCAGTTTGTGGTGACGGCTATATTAATGATTTACGCGGCGAAGAATGTGATGATGGCGACGATAACGGCGAATATGGAGATATGTGTAGTAGTGACTGTGAGCTCACTACAGAAGAAGATTTGGGCACTGATGGCATTGATGATGGCACAACATCAGCCGGTTCAGAAACCGGCGTATTTGATCCATTTATTTCAGGTTTCAGATTAGTTTGGAACAGTATCAACCAAACATCAGATTCGTGGATAGCTGCCAAAACAAAACATACGATTGCCGCCGAATGTAGCGACGGTGCTGACAGCCTTTCAATTACTGAGGAGATGGCTTGCTGGTCATCTGGAAATCCAAACGAAGAGGAAGGAATTGATTATGCTTTTAGTGGAGACAGCACAACAGAATTAGCTGCGGCTTATGAAGAGATTGTAAATACTCTTATCGGGGCACAAATCACATATGTTGTGGATGGCGATTCGGTTCTGAAAAGTTTAAAAGAAGGATCTAATATCTCGCTACCATGGCCAGAAGGATTTGAATGCGATGAAGATAATGAGTCTGAAGTTCCATTTAGAATCTCCTTTGATGGCACCGGAACTGTAACAATTTCTGATGTAACACTTCAATATTGCGAACCTTAATATGGCGGATTTTGGAAATCAACAATTTTACGAGGTTAAAGGGCCGGAGCAGACACCTGAGAAAAAGTCAAGACTTGATCGTCGTTTAATTTTAAGGTGGGTATTTTTAATTGCAGTAATTGTTTTATTGATTGTGGCGATTATTGTTACCCGTAATTTTATTAGCAATTTTAGAACCGATAGACAGGCCGAACAATCTATTTTTGATAATACTGCTTCAGAAATTGAGCGAAAAGTTCAGGATTGCGATGAAGACAAAAAAGATTATTGCACTAGTAAGTATTGGACGCAGGCAGCTCTTGATGCAAAGAATGTTGAGTACTGTAAGATGGTTGGCGATGAATGGCTGGCATCTTGTGTAGATCAAATTGCTTTAGATGTTGGTGATGCCGAGCTTTGCAGTGCATTAAAAGATCAGGAAAAGACAGACTGCGCTGATGCTGTTCTGTTGCAAAACGGTGTCGCGACTAGTTCATTTAGTTTGTGTGAAGGAATTATCGAATCTGGAGTAAATAATTCTTGTGTTAATCAAGTTGCCAAAGATTTAGCAGAAGAAGGCAATTGCCCAGCCTCGGGTTTTGGTGCAGATCAATGTGCTGCGCAAATTAAGCTGAGCAAAGTAATCAATGAGGGCACTTGTCTCAAGTTTCAGATAAGCTCAATTGAGTACGAATCCTGTATTGACGCGCTGGCTGACCGAGACAGTGATGGCGACGGACTTTCTGATTTAGATGAGATTCAGATTTACAAGACTGATCACAATGATGCAGATTCGGACAATGACGGGTATAATGATGGAGTCGAGATAAATAGTGGCTTTGACCCTTTAAATTAAAATTAAAGTTAAAATAAAGTTTATGTTTGATGATCAGAACCCAAAGCCTGCCTCGCCGACAGCCCAGCAAGGCGGACCAACATCACTAACTGGAGGAGGTGTAGAAGATATTTTTGAAGGGGTCAGTGCAGATTCGGTTCCGGTAAATTTGCCAACAAGCGACGCGCCAAAACCGACAGCGTCTGCTCCAACTGTTGTGCAGGCTAGCGTTCCTGTCGCTCCGCCGGCCGAGATAAAATCGGCTCCAGCCCCAGTCGTAAACGCTCCTTCGGCACCAATCGCCGTGCCGACTGCACCAACAACTATGACTCGCAAAGGCGGATCAGGCGCCGGTAAAGTAATTATGATTGTAATTGCTGCAATGTTGATAATAACTCTTTCAGGATTTTTGGCTTATAAGTTTATTATGCAGGCCCCGGCTGATGATACTCAAGTAGTTGATGATACAACTGAACAAGTAGTTGACGATACGGAAACGGTTGATGACACTCAAGTTGTTGACGATACAACGGAAGAGGTAGCCGAAGATATTGATAGCGATGGCGATGGCTTAACGGATGCCGAGGAGGTTAAGGCCGGCACAGATTTAGAAGTACCGGATACTGACAAAGATGGATTGGGCGACAGGGAAGAAATTCAGGTTTACGGAACTGATCCACTCGACGCTGATACTGACGAAGATGGATATTTAGACGGTCAGGAAGTTTCAGGTGGATTTAATCCAAATGGTCCTGGCAAATTACTCGAAATACCAACAAAATAAAAATGTTTGGAGGCAAGAAAAAACAAAAGGAGTTAAAAGCTCCAGAGGCAAATGCGGATATCAAACCAAAGGTTGGTCTTGATGATGTTGTAATTCATGTGATGCCAGACGCATTTGTTGGGCGTAGGACTGAGTTTGCTGAAAAGCCAAAACCGTTGATTCCAGCAGCCAAGCCGATTATAAAACCAAAGCCAATTCCAGTACCTACTCCTAAGCCAGTTTTGAAACCGCAAGTAAAAAAAGAAAAATCCAAGCTTACTTTGATTTTGATAATAGTTGGTATTCTAATAATTATTAGTTTTGGTATTGCTGGATATTTAGTTGTTAGCAGTCTTAATCAACAAGTAGAGCAAGAACCAATTGTAATTGATGAAGTTATTGATGATGTTGAAGTAGTGCCAGAAGAGCCGGCGCCCGGAACAGATACTGACAGTGATGGTCTGACAGATGTAGAAGAAAAATTATACGTCACAGAACCAAGAAACCCGGATACAGACGACGACACTTTTCTTGATGGAAACGAAGTATTCCATCGCTACAGTCCGCTCGGTGATTCACCGGCTACTCTTTTGGACACCGGTGCAGTTGAATTATTCACCTCTGAAGGTGGGGAATTTACTTTTACATATCCATCTGAGTGGTCAGTTTCAGGTTCAGTCGACGAGAATGGAATCACAACCGAAGTAATTATTGGCACAGATACATTGGCAGTCTTTGCTGTTAATCATAGCCAAATTAACGAAGGCGATGATTTTGAGAGTTGGTACGGTAGAAATGGTGATGCTACTTTGCGCTTTAATGGTCTTGGCGAAACTCTTACAAAAGAAGGTTATAACGCTTTTATTGGTCGTGATTATCGGGTTGCATATTTAGTAGTCGATTCGGCTGTTTATACTTTTGAATATGATCTTGGCAGCGAACTTAGCATTGATTACTTACAAACATTCCAAATGATGATAAACAGTTTTGTAGTTTCAAAATGATAAAGATAGATCTTGAACAAACCTTAGTACCTATGGAAAGCCGGATCAGTGATCGGGCTTTAGAGTTGCTGGCCCATCAGATAAATGAGAATATTCAAGATTTTGATGGTTTAATATCTGCTAGATTTGTGAACGACTCAGAGATCAGAAAGTTGAATCGGATGTACAGAAAAAACGACACTGTCACAGATGTATTGTCATTTGGCTATAGCAAGGAACAAAACGGAAGATTGCTGGGCGACATTGTAATTTCGTTTGAACAGGCGTGTAGGCAGGCTGACGGAGATGTTGAGTTGGAGTTAATAGATTTACTTACCCACGGTGTGCTTCATGTTTTAGGGCACGATCACGAACGCCCAGAGGACGCAAAATTAATGTTTCCACTACAAGATAAAATTATAAACTATGTTGTCTCCCAAAAAGTTTTATAAAAGTGTTCAATACGCTTTGAGCGGATTAAGATATGTGTTCAAGAATGAATATAGTTTTCGCGCTCAACTATTGGCGGCAGTAGTTGTGATTATCGTAATGCTTTATTTCCCGCTCGATACTTGGGAAAGAGTGATTTTATTGATTTTAATAGCCGCTGTTTTAGTGCTCGAGCTTATAAACAGTGTTTTTGAAAGAATGTCAGACGGGCTAAAACCTCGCCTACATCCGATGGTAAAAGATATCAAGGATATTATGGCGGGCGCGGTTTTGATAACCGCTTTTGCCGCAAGCGTTGTGGCTTTTATTATTTTTTGGCCATATTTGGTAGTTTATTTTAATTAAGATCTGATTTTGTCATCTGCATCAGTTTAAGCTATAATATCCACAGTTTAAGTTGACCCTATAATGGAGGACGATTTACTTTTTCACTATGGCAGATGAAATAATTACAGGTCTAGATATTGGATCATCAATGATTCGCATCGTGGTTGGGCAGAACATACCAGATGAAAGTGGTAAGCCAAATCTTCATATTATGGGAGCTGTTGAGGTTCCGTCAGAAGGAATCTATAAAGGCGGTGTTTCCAGTATGGAAGATGCGGTGTCGTCAGTTTCAAAAGCTCTTGAAAGGGCCGAGAGAATGACAGGCGTCGCCATAAATCGAGCCTGGGTGTCTATTGCCGGACACAATATTTTTGTTCAAGAAAGCCAGGGAGTGATTGGAGTTTCTCGTCCCGACGGTGAAATTAAAGAAGAAGATGTTGAGCGAGCTATAGACGCTGCTAGAACTGTGGCAACGCCACTTAATTACGAAATACTTCATGTTATTCCAAAAAGCTTTACAGTTGACGGCCAACACGGAATTAAAGATCCGGTCGGAATGAGTGGAATCAGGCTAGAGGTTGACGCCATGATCATCCAAACCCTAGCCTCGCAAATCAAAAATCTTACTAAGAGCATTTATCGAACTGGCCTCGAGATTGATGATTTGGTTTTTACGCCACTTGCAACTTCAGAAGCGGTATTAACTCAAAAGCAAAAGGAGCTGGGAGTGGTGGTGATAGACATCGGAGCCTCAACCACAACAATGGCGGTTTACGAAGAGGGTGACATTTTGCACACAGCAGTTTTACCTGTCGGTGGCGAACATATTACAAACGATTTAGCTATTGGGCTTAGAACATCGCTTGATATTGCTCAAAAGGCAAAATTAGAGCTTGGTAGTGCAGTACCGGATAGCATTGGTAGAAACGATAAGTTTACAATGGTTCAATTCGGATCATCTGAAGACGAGGAGATTAAAACCAGGTTTATTGCCGAAATAATCGAAGCTAGAATAGAAGAAATTTTTGAATCAGTTGATGACGAACTTAGAAAAATTGATCGCTCCGGAATGCTTCCGGTTGGGGCAATTTTAACTGGCGGAACAATGAACATGCCTGGAATTTGTGATGTTGCTAAACGAGTTTTGCGATTGCCGGCAAGTATTGGTGTTTCAACATCAATGAAGAGCGTAATAGATGAAGTAAAAGACCCGGCCTATGCCACAGCTGTTGGGCTAGTGCTTTGGGGGTTTGGCATAACAGCTACTCAAAAAGGAAGATTTAGTTTGTTGGAGTGGAAAGGTATCGGGCAGGTTGCAGATCAACTACGCAAGTGGATGAAAAGTCTAATACCATAAAATTGATTTTCATGGGGGTAATTCATGAGTTGCCCTTATTTTTTTATACACAGTTTACTTTTGACAGCACCTGCCCATATGATAAGTTGTGAGTACAATTTTGTTTAAAATTAGCGATATTGAATACAATATGTGTTCAATAGCAAAACAAAATAATAAAAAAGTTGTACATCAATATGGGACAAATTAAACCTGAGGTTGAGACATTCGCAAAGATCAAAGTTTTTGGTGTCGGCGGAGGTGGTGGCTCGGCTCTAAACAGAATGATTGTAGAAAAATTACGCGGGGTTGATTTTGTTTGTGTTAATACTGATGTTCAGGCTTTGCATCAAAACTTAGCTACAACAAAAATTCCAATTGGAAAAACTGTTACTCGTGGTTTGGGCGCAGGAATGAATCCAGAGCTTGGTAAAAAAGCAGCCGAGGAAACCGCCAACGATATTAGAAATGTATTGCAAAATACTGACATGGTTTTTTTAACAGCCGGTCTTGGTGGGGGAACTGGAAGTGGAGCGCTACCTGAAATCGCAAAAATTGCACGCGAGGCCGGAGCTTTAACAGTTGCAGTTGTTACAAAACCATTTGCTTTCGAGGGTGCTCAAAGAAAGCGAATAGCAGACGATGCGTTCACTGAATTAGTTAACTATGTTGATACTGTAATTACAATTCCAAATGATCGTGTTTTGCAGATTATTGATAAAAAAACATCGTTGCTTGAAGCATTTCAAATCATTGACGATGTTCTTCGCCAGGGTGTTCAGGGGATATCAGAAATCATTACTTTGCCAGGACTGATTAACGTTGACTTTGCCGATGTTAAGGCAATTATGCAGGACGCCGGTTCAGCTCTGATGGGGATTGGAAGTTCATCTGGAGAAAATAGGGCAGTGGAAGCAGCTAAAATGGCGATTGCAAGTCCGTTACTTGAGCTTTCAATTGATGGCGCTAAAGGTATTTTGTTTACTGTCACTGGTAGCCCTGACTTATCAATGTATGAAGTAGCAGAAGCTGCCAAGGTTATCACAGGTTCAGCGGATGATGACGCAAAGGTAATTTTTGGAGCTAATATCGATGAAGAATTAAAAGATGAAGTTAGAATAACAGTAGTTGCAACCGGCTTTGATAACCGCGACAGAAGAACTACTCCTACTCATGCCGGAGATGTCAGCATTTCACCAAAGGGAAGCTGGAAACCAATGGGAGGTCAGGCGCGAGCCGAAGCAATAATGGAAAGAAATCAGCCTTTATTTGAACAAAGACGCGTACCAAGTACTGCTCCAATTCAATCGCAGGTAGGTATTAATACGCCATTACAATCACAAGGAAATAACGATGACGACGATGATTTAGGAATCCCGGCTTTTATTCGTAGAAAGATGATGTAAAATAGGACATAGGTCATATAAGACTTATGACAATATTTTAAGATTTTAATATGCGTTGCCCTGTTTGTAATCATAAATCAACCCGCGTAGTTGATTCTAGGCTTGGCCAAGATGGAATGAATGTCCGTAGGCGTCGAGAGTGCGAAAAAGATAAATGCGGGTATCGGTTCTCGACTTTGGAAGAGGTCGAGCTTTTAGGAATATCAATTATTAAACGCGATGGCCGTAAAGAGCCATATATGCGTGATAAATTGATTGAGGGATTAAAAAAAGCGCTTGATAAAAGGCAATACACTGACGCTGAATTTCATCAATTGGTTCAAAAAATCGAGCGCGACATTCAAAAAGATCGAGCCGGTGAAATTACTAGCGCTGCCCTTGGTGAGATTTTAATGAAGCATTTAAAAAGATTTGATAAAGTGGCTTATATTCGATTTGCCTCGGTCTACTATTCGTTTGAAGATATCGCAAAGTTTGAAGAAGAATTAAAAAAATTATCACGTCGGAAAAAGAAAATGTGATATAATATCATAAATTCTAAGCACAAAATACTAAATTAGAAACAAATCAGAAATTCTAAGTAAGAAACTAAATTTGGCATTTTGATATTCTAATTTGTTTAGAGTTTAGTATTTATTATTTCTTATTTATGAAACGAAGGACTAAAATCATCGCAACCATTGGGCCGGCTAGTTCGTCGGTTACTGTTTTAACGAGAATGATAAAAGCGGGAATGAATGTTGCTCGTCTTAATTTTTCTCATGGTGATTATAAAGAACACGCGATTTTAATGCGTCATATTCGCCAAGCATCAAAAAAAGCCGGGCAACCAGTGGCTATTCTTCAAGATTTACAGGGGCCAAAAATCAGACTAGGGGTTCTGCCTGTGGAAGGCGTTAATATTAAAAAAGGTGAGATAGTAAAGTTTCAGACTGGAATTGAGCATTACAAAACCGGCGGCGCTTTACCGGTTACTTATGACAACTTGCATAAAGATGTTAAAACTGGCGAGCGTTTGTTTTTAGATGATGGTTTGATTGAAACCGAGATAACTGCAATTCGAGGCAAGGTTATCTCTGCTAAAGTAAAAAATGGCGGACATCTTTCATCGCATAAAGGAATAAATGTCCCTGATTCAAAAATTTCAACTTCATCATTTACAGAAAAAGATCACGAAGATTTGTTGTTTGGTTTGGAAAATGAAGTCGATTGGGTTGCGCTATCATTTGTGACAACGCCGGCGGTTGTAATGAAAGTTCGCGATATTATTCGTGCTAAATGCAGGGCGCTTAAAACTGTGGCACCAAGGATTGTGGTAAAAATTGAGCGCCAGGAAGCAGTAGAAAGATTTTTAGATATTTTAAATGTTGCAGACGGCGTTATGATCGCTCGGGGAGATTTGGGAGTATCGCTTCGGCCGGAGGAAGTGCCGGTTATTCAAAAAGAATTTGTGGAGATTTGTAGGCAAACAGGCAAGCCAGTAATTGTGGCAACGCACATGTTGCAATCAATGACTGACAATCCGCGCGCCACTCGAGCCGAGGTTTCCGATGTAGCCAATGCTGTCATCGATCACACTGACGCCACAATGCTTTCAGGCGAGTCTGCCACCGGTAAATACCCCGATGTTAGCGTGCAAACGATGGCGGCGGTAATAGATGAAGCTGAGGCCTCCAGGTTGGACGACATTTCATTTTATCAGATTCATGATGTGGGAGATATTCCAACCGCAATTGCGCAGACTTTGCATGTGATGGTAGAAAACGGTCAAATTGATTTAATAGCTAGTAGCTCAACTTATCACGCGGTCGCAGATGCAGTTAATATTTTTCGTCCAAATGTGCCGATTATCTTAGCTTGCCCAAACCAGGCTGTTGCCAGGCAAATGTTACTTCGGGCTGGAATTTACAGTGTTGTTCTTCCAGATGATCCCGGAACATTTATTCATAGAATGGAAACATTTTTGCGTAAAGAGAAGTGGATTAAGAAAGGAAGTAGGGTAGCCTATTTGATATCCACTCCAAGTGGGGAAATACAATTAATAATTCGGTAGGGAGCGGGGTTGCCCCGCCCCCTAATCAAAAAGAGGCCTAAGCCTCTGTTGTAGTTGAATCATTCAAGAGCGCCCGG
>PFJC01000023.1 GCA_002782865.1 Candidatus Uhrbacteria bacterium CG_4_10_14_3_um_filter_41_21 | reverse complement strand
AGTTACACACCAACCATGACAGAATTATGGCTTAACTTACATAGAAAGAGCAGTTTTCAGGTGGCAGATTTTATACATTTCCCTTATTTAAAAACCAATAAATGGGGAGGCGAAATCTGCAACATGGAAGAACATAAGTGCGATGATCTTTCTTGGTTTGATCTTGCTGATCTTCCTGAAAATATTATCCTGGAAGTGAAACTAGCGCTTGAGCATATAAACGACAAAGAATTTTACAGCGAATTAGGGTGGTAGATTTGACACTTTCCCCTATATTCCTGCATTATGCGAGGCGTATGAGTAAACTCCTTATTGTTGAGTCTCCAACAAAAGCTAAAACTATTAAAAAATTCCTCGGCGCCGGTTACGAGGTTTTGTCGTCTTTTGGACACATCCGCGATCTACCTAAAAAAGAAATAGGTGTTGATGTTAAAAATCATTTTGAACCAACCTATGTTGTTCCGGATGACAAAAAATCAAAAGTAGTGGATTTAAAACGAGCAGCTAAAAATGCTGACGAAATATATCTGGCAACTGACGAAGACCGCGAAGGAGAAGCTATTGCCTGGCATATTGCCGAGGTTTTAAAAATCGATCCTACAAAAGCGAAACGAATTGCTTTCCACGAAATCACCAAACATGCTATTGAAGAAGCGCTTTCAAAACCACATACACTGGAAATGGATTTAGTTGACGCTCAACAAACTCGTCGAATATTAGACCGCCTGGTGGGTTACGAGCTCTCCCCTTTTCTTTGGAAAAAAGTTCAGCGCGGACTTTCAGCCGGTCGAGTACAATCGGTTGCAATGCGCTTGATAGTAGAGCGCGAGCGCGAGCGCAATGCTTTTAAAACTGACGAGTACTGGACTATCGACGGTGTGTTTACACACGATGGTCTGGATTTTGAAGGTAAGCTTTCGGCCATTGCTGACAAAAAAGTCAAAAAACTCGATATCGGCAACGAAGAACAAGCCACAAAGATTGTCACTGATCTTAAAGACAAACCTTTTACAGTCGCCTCAATTGAAAAAAAGCACGCTACCAAAGCACCGCCAACTCCGCTCACCACTTCAAGCTTACAACAAGAGGCAAACAACAAATTAGGATTTTCTGCCAAACAAACAATGACACTCGCCCAAAAGTTGTACGAAACTGGAAAAATCACTTACATGCGAACTGACTCCATGAATTTGGCTGACAAATTTTTAGGTGAGGCTCAAACCTACATTCAACAAACATTTGGCCCTAACTATGCCAAAGGTGCAGTGGCTTATAAAACCAATAAAAAAGGTGCTCAAGAAGCGCACGAAGCTATTCGCCCAACCAATCCAGCCGACGCTCCAGAAACAATCAAAATCACTGACGCTGGCATGAAAAAACTTTATACTTTGATTTGGAGCAGAACAATTGCTACCCAAATGCCGGCTGCAAAAATTGAGCGCACTGGAATCGACTTGGTTGCGAATCCCGGCGAAACCAAGTCTGGCTCCGCCAGATACACTTTCCGCGCCAATGGCAGCACAATTGTTTTTGATGGCTTTATGCGCGTCTACCACAGTGCTACTGAAACTATTTTGCCGGAATTAAAAGAAAAAGATTCAGTTACTGCAAAATCAATTGAGCCTAAGCAACATTTTACAGAACCAGCCGCACGCTATTCAGACGCCACTCTTGTTAAAGCGCTCGAAGAATTTGGAATTGGCCGACCATCAACTTATGCGCCAACCATTAACACAATTATCACTCGTGGTTATGTTGAGCGCGATGACAACAAAAAGCTAGCGCCAACGGACACAGCGCTTGTTGTTAACGATTTGCTTGTTGAGCATTTTCCCGACATTGTTAACTATGAGTTTACGGCGACAATGGAAAACACGCTCGACGAAATTGCCGAAGGAAAAATCGAATGGGTGCCAATGCTTGAAGCATTTTATGGACCATTTCACAACAATCTAGAAGAAAAAAATGAGGAAGTTACCCACGAAGATGCCATCAAACAACGCGAGCTTGGAACCGATCCTGAAACCGGCCTTACTGTTTATGTTCGTACTGGACGCTTTGGCCCCTACGCTCAACTTGGCGAGCAATCAGAAGATAAAGAAATAAAACCAAAACGAGGATCTTTAACTGATGAAATGAGACTTGAAACTGTAAAACTTGAAGATGTCTTGCCACTGTTCCAACTTCCTCGTGATGTCGGAGCACTGGAAGACGGAACATCAATTACTGCTCAAAATGGACCCTACGGACCATATCTAAAAGCTGGTAAAACAAACGCTTCCCTGCCAGAAGAATATAATGTACTAACTGTAAACGAAACCGAATCTAGACAGATATTTAAAGAAGACAAAGCCAGAAAAGAAGAAATGAAAAAACCACTTGCCGATTTGGGTGTTGACCCTGAAAGCAAGCAATCGATTCTCGTTAAAACCGGTCGTTTTGGCCCATATGTAACAGACGGCAAAACAAACGCCTCGATTTCAAAAAAAATAGATCCTGCCACTGTAACATTGGAGATGGCCCTGGAGATGCTCGCAAAGAAAAGAGCGAAAGGACCAAGCACTCGCGGTCGAGGTGCAAGAAAAAAAGCTGCTTAAGCAGCTTTTTTCTTTTTTTCTTCGTCTCCCAATATTTTAACTTCATCAAGCCCGATTAACTTTCTACCAAATCCCCATAAGCCCTTAAACGCCTTCCAACCCGCATAAAGAGCACCGCCAACTACACCTCCGCCAACCATCGCGCCTTTTTGAACACTCTTATTTTTGTAAACCTTTTCAACCGGCCACCAAGCAGTTTCACCAACCATACCAACAGCTCGAAATGGCAAGGTCAACAAACTCTTTTTCTCTTCATTTTTATTGGGTGTTTCCGCCACCTCAGCCTGCGTATGCAGTTGTACAACTTCAGCTGAATCCTTTTCACCATCGTGGCTATCTCTACTTGCAATTGCGGCAGCGCCAGCAGCAACAGCTCCCGCAGCCGCTGCTCCAGCCGCAATTGTTCTTGCACCGATCCCGCCCGTGTCATCAGCGTTTGTTCTGGCAGTATCAATTATTTCCGTGTCATCGTCCTCGTCTACATCGCCTTCTATCACAGCTCGCACAGTGTCATCGTCTTCGGTATCCTCTTCTACAACTGGCGGCAATTCTTCAACCTTCTCTTGCAAGAACTCAATTAAATCACCAAGGTGTTCTCCTGCTTCAATCGCTTGGTTGACAGTATCTTTTAAATCCCGAATATCCCCCTTTCTGACTCCAGCGGCGGCGGCTCGCAAAAGATATTCAGCAAAAATCTTTTCAATCAGCAAACGCTCATTAGCCATCTCGTTTTCTTCACCATCTTCAGATATTCGCAAATCATGATACTGACCAACAAAATTATATTTCCCCCTACTTCTAACACCGCGAGCAGAAAGCATTTCTGCATAACTATTAATATCCTTCACAAGTTCTCTTTGTTCTATCAATCGATCAATCGCTTCATCATTATTGTTTGTGTACTGTTCAAGGTAGCTAGCTTTTGCATCGCCGGCTCTTGCCTTCACATCCACTTTTTTCTCGCCCATATTAAAGGACATAGTTGATCTTTCAGCTAAATAACTATTTAAAGCATTTCTGAAATTAAGCTCAGCATCTCTATTTTCTACTTCTTGAGCAAGACGAACAAGCGATGCTTCCGGATCATTTTTAAAGTCAGTTGTCCACCCGTCTGTAATTCGTTTTAATTGTCTCTTCTCTGGTTTCCCGAGCTGCGCCAATGTTTCAACTCCTTTAATTTTTAAAAATAAAGTTTTAAGATTATCAAGTAATACATGATGCAAAATCTGTTGATCAGCAACCTCTTTAACTGATTCAAAAGCGTTATCCATTTCCAAAAAAGAATTAGCTGAATCAGTTTTGAAATTTTCAAGATAATTATCAACATATTGATTCCAATTGGAAACAAAATCTGGATCAAGATAAGGTGAAGACAACAGCTCACGATAACGCCCAACTAAATTTAGCATCTGTTGCTCAGATGGTTTTGCAAGCTCTAAATCAGCATGTAATTCTTTTAGTACTGACAACGCCGAGTCAGGATCACTATTAAAATCTAGTCTAGCCTTATTTATCTGTTCTTCAATTTCTGCTTTTGTTTCAGCGGCATCTTTTTCCACCAAAGCATAAGTCTCTATTTTTGCTTGCAAAATCGCAGCTAGCCTGTCGAATTCTTCTTTTTTCTTTACTAAAATTTCCTCGGCACTTGGCAAAGTTGGATCATGTAAAACATCAATCTCAGCTTCTACCACTCCGAAGTCTCGCAAAGCCTGTTCTAATCTCGAAATAGCCCCGATAGGATCTTCGCGATAACTCTCTTCGATTCCGTCAATTAACTCTCGTCTGTCTGTAGCAGTTTTGCCTCTAATTGGTTTATTATCTGCGTCTTTTTG
The DNA here is from genome assembly GCA_002782865.1 of Candidatus Uhrbacteria bacterium CG_4_10_14_3_um_filter_41_21. Lineage (GTDB taxonomy): Bacteria > Patescibacteriota > Patescibacteriia > UBA9934 > UBA9934 > UM-FILTER-41-21. The sequence goes on along the minus strand of PFJC01000023.1, from coordinate 19,525 downwards.
CAAAGCCAATAATTGTTCTTTTTTCCTTTCAAAACCCGAGATCAATAAATCAGCCGTAGTAGACGCAAAACCAAATTTCAAGTCCTCTTCTGATGCATCTTTAGCTGCTGTCATCCAATCAGCTGCCATTCTAGCCACGTCCGGATCAGTTATAGTGAACTCTTTAAAATATTCACGAACAAAAGCAATTTCTCGTGCATCAATTTCAAATCCTCTTGCTCTTTTTTCTACTTCAGCAAAAGCGTCATCAATCAATTCTTCGTTTGACTTATCTTCTTCACCTAATTTAAGCAAAGCATTTCTAATATCAGCCTGTCTTTTTAGCTCTAATTTTTCAGTAGGATCGATACCGGTTCCACTGTCATGGTCGCCTGAAGTATCGCCGTACCCTTTTCTACGTCTAGTTCGATCTTTTACATAATCTTTGTCACTTCTTCTATCACCATGAGACGACGAGTCTGCATTTCTTTTTTTCTTTGCCATACACCTCAATTTTACCCTATCTTGCACAACTCCTCAATCAAAGCTACTCTATTAGTATGATAAGCGATCTTCGCAACAATTTTTCAGCGCTAGAATCAAAACTTACACCAGATCAATATTCAGAAAAAGACAGGGAAATTGCTAAAAAAGCCTTTTATTTAGCTAAGCGCGCGCATGAAGGTCAGGTTCGTAAAACTGGCGAGTCTTATTTTATTCATCCACTGGCAACAGCAATTAAGCTAGCCGATCTAAAACTTCCGGTAGAAATTATCGTGGCTGGAATTTTACATGATGTCCCAGAAGATACTGCTGTCACAATCGAGGAAATAAAAGCCGAGTTTGGTGACGATGTTGCTACAATGGTAAACGGTGTTACAAAATTGGGACATGTTCAGTATCGCGGAATTGATCGTTATGTAGAAAACCTGCGTAAGATGTTCTTGGCAATGGCGCAAGATGTCCGTGTAATTTTCATCAAATTTGCCGACCGCATGCATAACATGGAAACACTTTATGTGATTCCAGAACACAAGCGACTGCGCATTGCCAAAGAAGTAATGGAAATTTACGCCCCAATTGCCAACAGACTGGGTATGGGAGAATATCGCGGGCTGTTTGAAGATTACGCTTTTCGCTATTTGGAACCGCGCGAATATAACTGGACAAAACATTTGCTGGAACAACGCGTAAAAAAAGCCGGGCCGGCCATGGACCGCGCCATGAAAGAGGTAGAAGACGAAATGCGAAAAAATGATATTAAAGCAGTTAACATTCACGGTCGCATAAAATTTTGTTACAGCCTGTACAAAAAACTAAAAAAATACGATAAAGATATTAATAAGGTTTACGACATTATTGCTCTTCGAATCGTAGTAAACGATGTTAGTGATTGTTACGCAGTACTTGGAACTTTGCACGGAATGTACACACCATTGGCTGGCAGAATTAAAGACTATATTGCTCAGCCAAAACCAAACGGCTATCAATCACTGCACACCACTGTTTTTGATGACCATGGATCAATTTTGGAATTTCAAATAAGAACTCTCGAAATGCACGAGGAAGCCGAATACGGAGTTGCTGCTCACTGGCGCTATAAAGAAAACGCAAAGGCGCAAGAAAAGCAGGTTAACTGGATGAACGAGCTGGTAAAAATCCAAAAAGAAATCGGTGAGGGTGATTTCATGACCAAACTCGATGAGCTAAAGCTCGACATGTTTCAAGATCATATCTTTGTATTTTCACCAAACGGGGATGTTTTTGATCTTCCCGAAGGCTCAACTCCAATTGATTTTGCCTACGCAGTTCACAGTGATATCGGTGACCGAGCATCAATTGCTAAAATCAATCATCAGGTTGTAAACCTTGGCACACCACTTAGTTCTGGAGATATGTGCGAAATTATTATTGATAAAAAACGAAAATCTCCAAACGCAGATTGGTTAAAATTTGTTACAACCCAACATGCCCGTTCAAAAATAAAAGACGCCTTGCGACGCAACAAGCGATCATTTTTGCCATCGTTCATGGACAGAAGCAAAAAATAATTATCTTGTTAATCTTTTCACCAGTGTTTTAAATTCTTCTTTTGAAAAAAAGTGAATTGTAATTTTACCGGCCGTTCCATTCATTGACAACTGGACTTTTGTTCCAAGAGCATCCCGCAGTTCGGCCTCAACCGCCTCAATGTTTGGATCTTTAGCTCTTATGGCTGTGCGTGATGGTTTTGATGTTTTTGATTCCATTTCTCGCACAGACATTCCTCCATTTAGCAACTGATCAAACAATTCTTTGCGTTTTGCCAAATCCGGTTCTGCAAGAAGTGTGCGAGCGTGGCTACGACTGATTTTTCCTTCAACCACAGCTTGTTGCATATAATTATCCAAATCCATTAATCTGACAGTATTTGCGATATGCGATCTGCTTTTACCGACTCTTTGCCCAATTTCTTCGTGGCTCATTGAAAATAAATCAGCTAGCGATTTATAGGCACGCGCTTCTTCAATTGCATTTAAGTCTTGACGCTGAATATTTTCGATAAGCGCTAACTCTAATTTTTCTTGTTCAGTTGCACTCTTCCGAACAACTGCCGGCACAGTTTTTAGCCCCAGCATTTTTGCTGAACGAAAACGACGCTCACCGGCAATTAGTTCGTAAGTCCCGTCTGGTTTTGCAGTTACTAAAAGTGGCTGGATAATGCCATGCTTTTCAATTGATGAAACTAAATCCTCCAAATCAGCCGGCGAAAAATGAATTCGGGGTTGATGTGGGTTTTCAACAATTTTGTCAGTTAGAATTTCAGACTCTGGCGCTGATGCAACCACAGCTGCCTCAGAACCAGGCAGGGGTGCAATTTTTTGCGGAATCAGCGAACCAAGGCCTCTTCCCAATCCTCCTTTTACATTTGACATAATTTTTAAAGCAAAGTGGTTAGTGGTCAGAAAAACTAAACACTAAACACTAATCGCTAATTACTGTGATTCTCTAAGTAAAAACTCCCGGGCCAATCTTTCATAAGCTTTTGCCGCTTTTGATTCCGGATCGTAGTGCAAAATCGACTGGCCAAAACTAGGGGCCTCGGCCAAGCGCACACTTCTTGGGATAACTGAGCGAAAAATCTTTTCCGGAAAATACTTATACAATTCTTCTAAAACCTGGTTGGCAAGTTTGGTGCGAGGATCAAACATGGTAATCATCGCCCCCATAATTTGCAGCTCGGGTTTGATTGATTCTTGAATCATGCTGATGGTTTGCATCAACTGCCCCAGCCCTTCAAGGGCATAATATTCAGCTTGCACCGGAATCAAAACGCTGTCCGCTGCCACCAAACCGTTGATTGTTAAAAGTCCGAGTGTTGGTGGATTATCAATTATAATGTAATCGTAATCATTGCGTACTTCCAACAGAGCGGTGTGTAACTTACGCTCACGATTAAATTCATTCACAAGCTCAACCGATGCTCCGGCTAAGTTTGGGCTGCCTGGCAAAATATGCAGTCCTTCGTGAGCAGTTTTTAAAATCAAATCCTTGGCGCGATGTGTGCCGGCAATTGCCTCATATGTTCCCATTGCTTCTTGTGGGCTATGACCCAAGCCGCTAGTTGCGTTACCTTGCGGATCAAGGTCAACTAGTAAAACAAACTTTCCAAAGAGCGCTAAATAACTGGCTAAATTAACAGCCGTGGTCGATTTTCCTACTCCACCTTTTTGATTCACTATTGAAACAATGTGTGCCATACGTGAACACATTATATCAAACTCTAGTGTTTTTTACAGCCCGTGCAATCACGCCCGCTACACCTTTGTCGAGCGGGTTTGGGATTATCAAGTCAGCCGTTGGATTTTCAACATAACTAGCCAAAGCTTTAGCAGCTGACAGTTTAATGTTATCAGTAATATCTTTTATTCCTCCATCAATTGCTCCGCGGAAAATCCCAGGAAAAACTAAAACATTATTGATTTGGTTTGGATAGTCAGATCGACCCGTAGCTACAACTGCCGCACCCGCTGCCTTTGCTTTATCTGGCATAATCTCAGGTACTGGGTTAGCCATAGCGAAAATTATCGAATTTGTATTCATTGATTTTACCATCTCGCCTGTTAATATACCTGGCGCACTCACGCCAATAAATACGTCAGCGCCTACAATAACCTCGGCGAGCGATCCAGATCTATCACTCTTATTAGTAATCGCCAGCATCTCTTTTTTAGAATCATTAAGATCATCTCGAGTTGATGAAAGCGCTCCTTTACTGTCGAGCATTATCACATCACCCACGCCATAGGCAAGCAATAACTTAGTCACTGCCACACCGGCCGCGCCGGCGCCGCTTACCACAACATTTATTTCTGATTTATCTTTGCCGACAACCTTCAGTGCATTAATAAGTCCAGCTAAAACCACAATTGCTGTACCATGTTGATCATCGTGGAAAACTGGAATATCAAGCTCTGCCTTTAATCTTGTTTCTATTTCAAAACAACGCGGTGCACTAATATCTTCTAAATTAATTCCGCCAAACGAAGGCGCCAAGCGCTTTACAGTTTCAATAATCTCTTCTGTGTCTTGTGTAGCTAGACAAATTGGAAAAGCGTCCACATTAGCAAATTCTTTAAAAAGAATCGCCTTACCTTCCATTACTGGTAGCCCAGCTTCTGGACCAATGTTACCAAGGCCTAAAACAGCGCTACCGTCTGTTACTACTGCGACCCAATTTTTTCGAGAAGTAAGTTCCCAAACTTTTGCTGGATTTTTAGCAATCTCCATACAAACAGCAGCCACTCCTGGAGTGTAAGCGAGCGAGAGATCGTCCCGGGTATCAACTGGCACTTTTGAAGCCAGACTGATTTTACCCTGTTTCTCCTTATGTAATTTAATTGATTCTTTTGAATAATCCATAGGCAGACAGGATAGCACAAATAAATACTGAAAACAAAAACATACGACAAGTCGCATGTTTTTGGTTGCGGGGATTGGATTTGAACCAATGACCTCTTGGTTATGAGCCAAGCGAGCTACCGGACTGCTCTACCCCGCAGCGAGAGAATACTAAATATTGACAATTTAGTCAAGAATTAAAGAGACACATGAAGCATTTCTATATTGACGAAACCAGCATATTTTGATATTCTTTTCCCGCAGAACAACTGGCCAGATGGCGGAATTGGTAGACGCGCGGGACTCAAAATCCCGTGGTAGCAATACTGTGTGGGTTCGATTCCCACTCTGGCCACCAGGAAAAATTAGAACCATGCGCAGGATTTTTCACAAAGTACTAGGAAAAAATTGAGTAACGAGGAGACGTACTCAAATGTACGGCGACGAAGTACGGAAATTTTTGACAACGTAATTTGTGAAAAAGACAAGCATGGCTGGGTAGCTCAGTTGGTTAGAGCGTGGGACTCATAAGCCCAAGGTCGTGGGTTCGACCCCCACCCCAGCCACCAAAAAATACTTAGAGAAATCTGAGTATTTTTTGTTAGGGGTAGAACCCACGACCTCGGAGACCCCGTGCAACCGGGTTGCACGGGGTCTTTAGTCACACCACTTAATCATTTGACTAATCCGCTAAGCATGAGAAAATTACTCATATTTATGAATAATTTTGATTTTGAACCAATCAAAGAAATCACTTGGCCTGAAATCTGGGCAGATTGGCGCGCGCTGGAAGAAGAACATTGGCGTGCACACTATCAAGCTCGCGGATATAAAACTTGGGATGAATGGCGTCAAAAATACTGGCAGTCGATAAAACCGGAGTCCAGAATTTGGAGTTTGATGAAAATCAAAAATCCTAAAACTGATATTCCAAAATTTTTTGTTGGCCCCTTCCGTGGTTGGGCCAAATATTATACTTACCGAGATCATTCAACCTTTGCCGACATTGCAAAACTAAGATTAGAAACAGAAAATGAAATTCCGGCAAAATATTTTGTTAATAACTTCCCAGCGTCGGTTCGACTGATCGGTCTTCAATTTGAAGACAAAATTATGATTATGGAAGGAACGCATCGCTGTCTGGCTGTCAGCATTTTAATTTCTCAAGGCAAAAGCGTTAATTTCAATATCGAAATCGCTTTAACCAAATTAGGTGATCAAAACCAGGAGTTATTCAATAATCTGTGGAATAATCCAGTTCAAATGCCATTTGAAAACGAATTATGATATACTTTCTTGCGTTATGACAATTACAACTCATGCTGCTATTGGCGCTGTTATTGGATTTAGCGTCGGCAATCCGGTCGCTGGATTCATAATTGGAATGTGTTCGCATTTTCTTGTAGATATGATTCCTCATGGCGATAGCAACTTAGCAAAAAAATTTAGAATTCAAAAAAAGAAACGGGGTGCTGTAACTTTTACAACTATAGATGCCGTAATCGCAATTTATGTAATTCTTGGTGTTTCAAATCTTCCAATACCAACTAGTGATGTTGCCTTAAGCGCCGCTATTGCCGGTAGTATTATGCCGGATTTAGTAATTGGTCTACACGATTTAACAAAATCAAAATACTTAAAATGGTTTGTTAAACTTCACTTTTTCTTTCATGATTTTTTCTCAAAAAAATATGGCGATATCAAACTTGGATATGCCATCATTGGCCAAGCGGTAATTGTAGTTTTACTTCTTAATCTTATTTAAAACCAAACTTCAGCGCTTAAAGTAAACCCGGTTACAATTAATCCGGCTGTAATTATTCCTAAACCAATTCCAGCCACTGCATATTTAAAGGGGATTTTAAGAGCAACTGCAGCGATAGTAGCCATCCAAAGCCCTGTTAGTGGCAGTGGCAGAGCCGTAAACAAAAACAAAGCAAAAGCGCCATAACGGGCGTATTTTTTTTCAACTTTTTTCTGTGCCCTTTCCAATTGAGTATCAACTACTTGCAACATCCATGGCCAATGGTTTACCGCAAAACGACGAATAAAACGCAGACCAAAAAACAATGGAAAAAATGGAATAAAATTACCAATCAACGCCAGCCCAAAAGCATTGTATGGACTAATCAACCAAACATTCATCGCCACCGGTATTGCTAAACGCAATTCTGTAATTGGTAAAGACGCCAAAATTATTGTTGATATTACCGGAGGAAATTGCTGAAGATATGTAACAATTGCATCTAACATATTACTTCCACTCAAATGTTTTAAAAGCCCAATAAACCAGCCCCTTGGCTTCGCTTATACGCGCATCTTTTGATTCCGCGCCTAACACAACAACATGAACCGCATGATTATTTTCTTCAACTGTTGTGGCCAATACATATCCTGCTTGCGGTAGGTAGCCGGTTTTTCCGCCAACAACATCAAAGTCACCTTCATTCAAAAAGCTAGTCAAAAGACTATTAGTATTTTCTATTTCAATTGTGCGACTACTTTCTTGACCAATAATTACTGATGGTAATTCTGTGTAGTATTTAATTGTTTCACTCTTTTCTGCTTCTTCTAAAAGTTTAACCAAATCCCGCGCAGTCGACATATTATCAGCGCTGATTCCGGTTGGATCAACAAAAACAGTTGATCCCATCTCTAGTTCTTCAGCCTTTAAATTCATTCTTGCTACAAAATCATCTAATGCTAGCCCTGAAAATCGTACCAAAGATTGAGTTGCCGTGTTATCTGATCCAATCAAACTTGCTGCCAAAACATCCCGAAGAGCAACACCATTAAAATAACCGAGATATACTCTACCGCCGGCGATGTAATCTTGTTCAGGATTTAGTGTAACGGTTTGTGACAAATCTGGACTTTGCTCTAGAAAAACTAAGGCTGACATTAATTTTGTGACAGATCCAATTGAGCGAACTGCGTCGGGATGCTTTTGGAATAAAACAACATCTGTGTCGCGATCGATTACAATTGCACTTTGAGCAGTTGTTACAATTCCGTAAGAATCAGTATCAATTTTTGTTGGATAATCAAAACGAGAATCAGCTTGTGGAAGTGTAGCGAAAAATCCTGGAACTTCAGTTGCATAAAGATCACCAACTTCCATGTTATCGGTAACACCTGCTTGCCATTCAAAATAAGCAGCGTCAACCGGCATCATTTGTAAAACGCTGGTCGCTAGCAAAAATTGTCCGATAACTTTAAAAATCATAACTCTTCTGATTCTAGATTATCTGTCGCAATAGCTTCTAGCATTCGATCTATTTTAGCGTTTTTGTGAAAATCAGAATAATCCGGGAGTTCTTCAACACTGTGTGCACCTAGCGACTTTAGCATTTGCGAAGAAAGGGTAAAAACAGAAGTTATTTTACTGGTGTCTTCTCCTTCTTCAATTAAACCACGCATTAATAAATTTCTTAAAATAATACTGCAATTTACTCCACGAATATGCTCAATTTCTGCTTTTGTAATTGGTCCGCGGTAAGCCACAATTGTTAAAGTTTCAAGCTGCGGCCTGGTTAATTCTGATTCTGTTTCTTCTTTTGTGACTACGGCCACAATCTCGGTAAACTCTGGATTTGTTCCAAGAGATACTTCGTCCCCGGCTATTACAAGATGAATTCCAGACAAAAACTGATTTTTAATTTCAGATAATTCTCTTACGCTGTTTTCGATTTCTGATTCTTTGGCTTCTAAAATCTGAGCTAATTTTTTAAATGTCATTGGCTTTGTTGTTAAAAACAAAACCGCTTCAATTTTTGCAGTTAGTTCGTTCATATTCGCTCAATCATTATATCACTGTCTCCTTGTTTTGCTTTAACTATTTGTCGCCTAACAAGCTCAAGTAATGCCAAAAAGCTAACAACAACATCTACTCTACTGGTGGCACCGTTGGTAACATCACGAAATGACATTTTAACTCGACTGGTAATAGCTCCCCGAAGTTCCTCCAATCTTTCTTCTACTGATTTAACTCTTTCCATCGATACCCTTTGCAAGGCAAAAAATGGCTCGAGCTTTTTTAGAAGATTTACAAATGATTCTTTAAGTGAATTTGGGGTGACATTTGACCCTGGAGAAAACCGAGCTTTTAATTCTATTTTTGTTTTTGGTCTAGATAAAATTCGAGCTGAATCGCAAAACCGTTCTTCTAATCTTCCTGCCGCCTCAATGAATAATCGATACAATCTTAATTGATCTTCTAAATTTTCGATTTTTTCATCTTCTTCTTCAATTCTTAGAAACGGCATTAATTCCCTACTTTTCAGATAAATAAGCCGAGATGCAATCACCAAAAAATCCGCCATTGCTTCGGGCGGAACTTCGGTTCTATCCATATAATCCAAATAATCATCAGCAATTTCCGCTAGCGCCACATCTTTAATCTCAAGCTCTTTTTTATCCAGTAATTCCAAAAGAATCTGCAAAGGGCCTGAGAATTTTTCCTGGCTAACAGTAAAGCTCATAATGGGCTTATTTTACCACGAAAAAGACCGCCATCGAAATCGATAAGCGGTCTTTTATTCACCTACACATCCAACTTAATATTCGCCTCTTTTAGCGCCTTGGCCGGAAGCTCACTTGGTACGTCCATCATTAAATCGCGTGCATTACCATCTTTAGGGAAAGCCATGACTTCACGGATGTTTGGCTCGTTCTGTAAAATGGCCATGATTCTGTCCATTCCAAGTGCCAGTCCGCCATGAGGAGGCGCTCCAAACTCAAATGCCTCAAGCATATGTCCAAATTGATTCTGAATCTGCTCTTCGTTAAACCCAATAATTTCAAGAACTGCCTTCAAAGCTTCCGGTTGATGATTTCGAATACTGCCACCACCGATTTCAAAACCATTTAATACAATATCATATTGAGCAGCGATGATATTTTCGATATTTTTCTTTTCAAGAACATCCTGATGAAATTCTGGCTTTGAAGCTGAAAAAGGATTGTGTGTAAATGTCCAGTTCCCTGCTTCATCTTTTTCAAAAAATGGAAAATCAACTACCCAACAAAAAGCTAACTCATTTGGATCATTTTTATCTTTACGCAAATCCGGTCTATCAACGCCGTATTTTTCCATTGCCTCCTTGTATGTAATCCTTGGAAAAGGTACTTGCTGGATTTTTTTCTCTGGATATAAAGTCTCAACAACTTTGATCATCATTTCTTCAATCACTGCCATTACATCTTGTTCTTCTACAAAACTCATTTCAAAATCCATCTGGGTGAACTCTGGCTGTCTGTCTCCGCGCTGATCTTCATCTCGGAAACATTTTGCCATTTGATAGTAACGCTCAATTCCAGCTGTCATCAGAAGTTGCTTAAACTGTTGAGGTGCCTGTGGCAACACGTAAAACTTACCAGGATGAAGCCTGGCCGGTACTAAATATTCACGCGCACCTTCTGGCGTTCCCTTTGTTAAAACCGGGGTTTCCACTTCAATAAATCCCTGATTACCCAACAGCTTTCTCATTTCTTGAAAAACCGCATGGCGAGCCCGGATATTTTTTGCCATTCTTTCACTTCGAAGATCTAAATATCGATATTTTAAACGATTGTCTTCACCAATACCCGATGTGTCTTTATCAAGCTCAAATGGCGGGGTTTTAGCTTTGTTAAGCACGCTAATTTTTTTAGCAAGCAACTCAACTGTTCCGGTCGCTAACTTGTCATTGATTTGTTTTGCACCACGAGCTTTTACCACACCCTCAAACTCAACCACCCATTCTGGCCTGATATCCTCTGAAATAGCCTCAAATTCAGCCTCAACATCTCCCGGAGCTACAACTACCTGAAGTAGGCCATCTTTGTCGCGAAGATCGAAAAACTTAACTTTTCCCATATCTCGGCGGGCGTTTATCCAACCGGCAACTTTGACTGTTTCGTCGATTTTACTGACTGTTTCTGATGTAAAAATTCGTTTCATAATTATTTAGATAATAGCTTATAGGCAAATATTACCCTATTTTGATATCAGATTCAAGCAATGATAGTCCCTCCCAAAATGGTGCCCGGGGCTCGACTGGCAAATGATAAAGCATTAAATCATGAACAATATTGGCAAAATCGTCCACACTGTCTGGCTTTAAATGTATTTTTAAAAGATCAGCATAAGGCAATTCCCTAGCCAAGCGCAACATTTGGATTGATTCCTCCTGAATTTGTCGCGCCGAAAACCATTCTTCCAGGTCTTTTGAAATACAATCACTACAAACCAGTCCGCCTCTGCCACCGTGCCAGCGAAATGACAATGGTAAAATCTCAGACTTACAGGATATACAAGTTTTTAATTCAACCTCGTATCCAAGATGACTCATGAATTTCATTAAAAATGCACCGAGAGCAAAATTAGATCTTAGTTGAGATAAAGCCGGACTGCTATCTAAAAAACCTAACCAGTTTAAAAGCTCTTGGTATAACTCTACATCTCGATCGTGTTCTTTTGTATGAGTATTAAAAAGTGACAATGAATGCAGTGCTAAAACTCTAGCTTCATATGAATTCGCAATCCCACGGAAGGTCTGCTTGCGTTCTACTGATATCACAGTTGTTGATCTTCTCCCTTGAATAATTTCCAGATCAATTATCGCAAACGGTTCCAAGTGAGCGGCAAGTTTTGCCCTTACCTTGAGGGCTCCGCGTCCAACAAAAGAAACCTTCCCATACTCTGGCGTGAAGGCGCTATAACTTCTGTCCGCCTCGCAAAATGGATATGAGGCGAGAACTATTGCTTCGGTTTTGATTGTAGACCAGGTCATTTTTGAAAATCGCAAGGGTTAGGTGGTAGGTTGTAGGTTGTAGTTCTCGTTAAAAAACGCTTGAAGAATCAACATCGCCGCTAACGCGTCTTCTCTGGCAGTTGCTCCTTCTTCTTGTTGCAGTCTTTGAGATTCTTTTGAGGTGTAGCTTTCATCGACTTCCCGTACCTTAAGCCCAGACTCTGATTTTAAAAGTTTGATAAAATTCTGGGTGATTTCAAGCTGAGCTCCGGAGTGAAAATCCCCCACTTTCTTGGGAACACCAATGACTATTTCTCCGATCCCTTCTTCAGCAATCAAATCCTTAATCACCTTAATGACCTTAATGACATCAATGACATAAATCACATCAAACGGCGAAGCGATTTTAGATTCATCGTCGCCAATTGCCAAACCGATTTTTTTAAGTCCGTAATCAATTCCCAAATATCTCATATTATTCATCAATCTCGTCAGCTGACAAGGCAACAAAATCAGGTCGGACCACTTCTCCGTTTACAGAAACCGGCATATCTTTTTGAATATCAAAGTGGCCATCGCCGTCGTCAGCATGTAACAAAGCAATATAGGTTAACCCGGGCGTCATTAGTTCGCTTAAGACAATATTAATTCCGCCGTATGATCCGGTTTCAAGATAATCTGAAACTCCCAATACTTTACCCGGAGCTTCGCCCATGGCTTCGTGAATAGTGATAAATCCGGGCGCTGCCAAGGTGGTATTCAATTGAACCAAGCTACCGGCTACTTGATCGGACACTATAATACTGCCACCGCCAACATCAACCGGCGCATAAGGCAATGGCTTTGCTGTGACAAAAAACAAAAACGCCCCGATCAGTAAAACGACGACAATAGTTATTAAAAGTCCGCTATATTGTTTCATATTCTAATTTTTGGTTGTGGAGTAATAATCTCGGCTCCGCTTTCTGTTACTACGATTGTGACTTCAAAATGAGCGGCGCCTGATTTGTCTTTTGTAACGACCGTCCACTCGTCATCTGCTGTTTCTATTTCATGAGTTCCAAGTGTAACCATTGGCTCAATTGCCAGACACATCCCTTTTTGAATTTTCACAATCGGAAATGAGTTTGAGCGATAATTCGGAATTTGCGGTTTTTCGTGAACACTATGACCAACGCCGTGACCAACAAGCGCCTGAACAATTCCGTATTTTTTTGTATCAATCGCATCTTCAACGGCTGCGCCAATATCTGAAATTAATCCGCCAACTTTTATTGCCTCAATACCACTATACATTGATTGTCTTGTAACTCTGAGTAAATCCATTCGTTCTTTGGAAATGCTTCCAACTGGCACTGTAACTGCCATGTCTGTAAACATTCCATCAAGCACACAGCCGATATCAAGACCAACAATATCCCCTTCTTTAAGCTCAATATTGCGCGAGCCAACACCATGAACTACTTCTTCGTTTACAGAAACGCAAAGTGTTGCAGGGAATGGCACTCCACCACCGCCTTTATAACCAAGAAATGATGGTTTACCTCCGCCAGCTTCGATTGCTTGCCGAGCAATATCATCTAATTGGCTCATTTTTACACTAGGCGCAACTGCATCAACCACAGCCTGAAGAGCATACGAAAGTAAAGCCCCACTTTTTTTCATCTTTTCAATTTCTTCTTCTGTTTTTATTAGTGACATAGATTATTAGACTATTAGAGTAAATTGGAAATCTATTACCCTACCGATTATTGCGAGGAATGTAATGACGAAGCAATCTATTTAATCACCTCCTCAACCCGTCTCGCAACCTGCTCGACAGTGCCAAGTCCATTTACCGTTTTTAAAACTCCAATACTTTGATATTCATCAATAACTGGGAGTGTTTCGTTTTCGTAAATATCAAGTCGTTGCTTCATAATCTCTGGATCGTCGTCTGGACGCTCTTCGATTTTTGCTCGCTTTAACATGCGGTCCATTGATTCATCACGAGGAACATCTATCACAACAAGGTGTGTTGGTGTCATTCTATCTTTTAGAACATTGAACTGAGCCATGTTGCGCGGATAGCCGTCGATTATGAAACCATCTTTGCAATCTTCTTTTGAGATTCGATTCATGAAAATCTCCAAAGCAGTTTCGTCTGGCGCCAACACGCCTGTGTCCACTGCATTTTTAACAATCGCTCCAAGCGCTGAACCTGCTTCTACCTCCTCTCGCATCATTTGCCCCATAGATAGCGCGGGTATTCTTAGTTTATTTGAAAGGATCATGGCCTGGGTTCCCTTACCACTTCCTTGCGCCCCCAATATGAAAATACGGTATTTTTGCATATTACTGAGTAAATAAATGTTTGATTATTGATTTTCTTGTTTCTCCGGATATCAAACCAGCCTTTTCTAAATGAGCAAGCATTTCGTTTACAGCTAATTCTTCGTAACCGCCTTTGTCGCGACTATGAACCTGGAGAGCATATTCAACCACTGGCCTTTGCCTAGCATCAAGCCCAGAAAGCCCAGAAAGCGCATTTGCCAGCTGATAATCTGAAATCTTTATCTTTGCCATAGGTCTTTAGTTTAGCGTTTTTATGAGGAAAAATCAAGCTGATTGTAGACAATCACAATGGGCTTAAAATACTCTTTAAAACCGGATTGGTCACTTGTGTATATATTTGAGTAGTCCTGATGTTAATGTGACCGAGAAGCACTTGAACATATCTAACATCCACGCCGTTCTCCAAAAGATGGGTAGCAAAGCTGTGTCGCAGTGAATGAAAGCTCGCAGGCTTAATTATTTCCGCATTTTTTAAAGCGTTTTCGAAAATCTTTTGTGCTGTTCTTTTTGTTAATTTGCCACCGCGCTCGCTTGCAAATACATAATCCAATCCTGATTTTCCTGATAAATGAATAGCTAAGTCATCTGATATTCGATCAGAGAGCAGTGATATTCTATCCTTCTGACCTTTAGCTCCACGAATTGATATCACCTTTTCTTGAAAATCTATATCACGAACACGTAAAGATACTGCCTCGCTTACGCGTAGACCAGCTCCGTAAGAAAGAGATACTAGTAATCTGTGCTTTATATTCGAGATATTTTCTAGCAACTTTTTTATTTCTAAACGGCTCAACACAACAGGTAACTTTTTCGGTCTTTTTGCTAGCGGAATTTGCAATTTTATTGATATTCTTAAAACATTGGAAAAATAAAATTTTATAACCTGTAAATATATATTTGTTGTTGAGGCAGAAAAGCCGGCGTCTTGAAGACCAATGATAAAATTTTTAATATGATCCTGATCGGGATAACGAATATCTGAGCATGTACGCAAATATTTTTCCAGACAGGATAAATATGATTTTCTCGTAGAATAACTAAAATTTTTCAATTTTATTAATTTTTCCGTTGCCTTCAAGGCACATGCAACATTGTATTCCTTCATAAATAGATTTTGTGAATAAAAATAACTCCTAAATCTCTAAATGAGACTGGGAGTTTATTACTATATTTTACCCAACCTACATGTCTTGTCAAGGTCACATATCACTACCATTTTGTCTGTTTATACGAAATGCTTTCACATAGAAACGAGTTATACGCAATTCAAAAAATATTTTTCTTGAGGTAAAATGAAGATAGGCTTTCAAAATATTGATAAATTTGATTTTTTATTTATTATAGAGGGGGATAATAATGTGTTTTCTCCACTTCGTTCCGAAAACGAATTTATATAGAAAACATTTTAAATACATTAATATATTCATACTCATATGCAACCAAGATTAAAACGCTACAAACAATTCATTGAAAAAGAATTTATTTCAGGATTAACAAGAAATAAAGAATATTCTTTGAATCTTAAAAAAGAATTGGAGGACAAAATTAGAAACAACCAATTCTCAAAAATTCTTTTTACGGGAATGGGCTGTTCTGCTATCGTTTCTGACATAATCAAAGGATTTTTTGCAGACCAAAAAATTCCCATTCATGTTGAAGTTATAAATGATTATGAAATTGATTTTTTGGTGAATAAAGAAATTTTACAAGACAGAAAAACATTAGTCATAATCAGTTCATATAGCGGATTTTCCCAAGAGCCAATAAACGCATATGAAAAAATCAAAGAATATACAAAAGACATTCTTTTTCTTACTTCTGGTGGAAAATTAGAACAAATCGCCAAAAAAGAAAATGTTTCTTTAATTTATTGGAAAATTGTTAATCCTGATAGAGAATATCCCCTATTTTATGCTACCCAATATTTCAGCATATTATTGGATGTATTTTTTAAATTAGGGATGATTAAATCCAATTATGAATCCGCATTGAAAAAATCTGCCGAAGCGATTAAAAAAGAATTTACTGAAAATAAGATTAAACAAGCTGAAGAAGTCGCAAAAAACCTACAAGACAAAGATATAATTTTATTGGCTTCTCCAAAATGGCATTTAACCCTGCTTAAATTAGTGAAAATGCAAATTAACGAAATGGCTATGGCTCCAGCTCATAGAAATTTTATTCATGAATTTGGACATAGCGAAATCGCTGTATTTACAGACCCCAAATCAAAACAATCACTTTTGATTTTCAGAGATAAAAACGAAGATAATTGCACAAAAAATAAAATTGATAATCTTATTAAAATTTTAACTGAAAAAGTCCCACAAAATAAAAACATAATTATTCAAGAAATAAACATAAATCAAAAAGACTTTTTCCAGCAATTTTTTTCAACATTATGGTTTGTTCAATATATAAGCTACTTTTTGGGCGTTTATTACGATTACAAATCAAGAGAACTTATTTCAACCGCTGCCCAAAATCCTTGGTATAATATGAAAACCATAATAAAAGAATTGGGTTCAAAATCTAAAGAGTATTATGATGATAGATCTTAACTACGGAGAAAATTACAGAGAAGAAATTTTATTAAAACACCAAATTGAAGAAAAAATTTCTTCATCTTTAGGTATAGCCAAAAATCAGGTTATGCTTAATTATGGTTCAAATAGTAATTTGATTTTGTTTTTCTCTGCATATTCTGTAAAATTTCTAAACGAGAAAAAAAGAAAATTAAAAATTCTTTTGGATTTCCCAAATTACTTTTTCACAATAACCCAATTAAAAGAATGGTTTATTGAAGCAAATTTTGTCAAAAGAGATGAGGAAATGAATTTTCCTTTTGAAAATTTTATTAAAAAAATCAGAGAATTCAAGCCAGATGTAATTCTTTTGACAACACCCAACAATCCAACTGGAAAACCAATCAAAAACGAGGAAATAATCAAAATTATAAATTCTGCTTCAAAAGACACAATAATTTTAATAGACAGAAGTTGTGTAAATGTTCTGCCCGAAATATCCACAAAAGAATTACTCGCCAAATTTAAAAATAAAAAAATAGTCGTTCTCCATTCTTTCTCTAAAAGCCATTCATTGTCTGATGAAAGACTGGGTTATCTGACAACAAATAGCATAGAAATAACAGAATTTTTGTATAATAAAAGAGATTTAAACCATAATATAAACGCAGTTAAAAAACTCATAAAAATTTTAGATGATGAAAAAATCTTGAAACAAAAGAGAGAAACAATACAAAAGTGTAATTCCATATTAAAAGAATATTTTGAAAAGAAAAATTCAAAATACTTTGAATCTTATTCTAACTTTGCCCTAATTCAATTACCTTTAAATTTAACCTCTGAATTTGTTGAAGAATCATTGAGTAAGAAAGATATTTTAGTTATGCGCGGACATAAAATTGGGTTGGGAAACAGATATATTCGATTGCATATGAGTGGAATTTCTGAAATAAAGAAATTTATTCAAGAATTTGAAAAGATTGAAAAATGAAATTCACCCCTAACCCCTCTTTCATTTTTCAAATAGGAAAAAATCAAATTTATCTTTAATGAGGAAAGCCTATCTGTTAATCTAATGACGAAAAATATTTTTTGAACTCACTCCGCTTCGCTCCGTGCCACGCTGCGCTCTCCTTCCTACGGTCGTCGGGGCGTATAACAAGGGATATACGGTTCGGGGCTCAGCTCGCCCCCTCACCCAAATTTTTCTCCCTTCGGTCGAAAAACTTCGTATATCCCTAATGTTATATGAAATCGCGATTTTTTTCTTACCGATGAAAAAACCTATTTATAGATCAAAACTAAGACTTTTCGCTGGCATAATGTACTTTACTTTAAGAAGGTATCTTTATTGGTATTTTTCAAGGATTAATTTTGCGAAAAATTTTGAAAGCCATTTGCCAATTGAAATTTTTGCTCACAAGACCTTGTTACGAAGGAAATTGAAAGATGTTGATATGTGGATGCAGGAAAACAAAATCGCAAATCTGAAAATTGCCATAAAAAAGCTTGATGGACTAGTTGTTAGACCAGGACAAACATTTTCCTATTGGCGACAAATCGGCAAACCAACAAGAAAGAAAGGTTATCTTGAAGGCATGGTGTTACACAATGGAACTGTTATCGCGGGTGTTGGTGGTGGATTATGTCAATTATCAAATTTACTTTACTGGATTACGCTCCACACGCCATTAACCGTTATTGAACGCTGGCGACATGGCTATGATGTTTTTCCAGATGTAAAAAGAGATCAACCCTTCGGCAGTGGAGCGACCTGTGCTTATCCAAACATTGATTTGCAAATTAAAAACAACACATCGCAAAAATTTCAATTAGCGCTTGAAGTGACAGGTGAATATTTAATTGGCAAATGGCTTTCTGACAAACCGATACATTTTAAGTATAAAATCTTTGATAAAGATCATGAGTTTAAAAGCGAGTGGTTCGGTGGATATTCAAGAAATAACAAAATTTTTCGCAAAGTAATTGATAAAAATACCAATAATGAAGTTAGCGAGGAATTTATCACAGAGAATCACGCAATGATGATGTACAACCCTTTGCTTGAATACAAAGAAGAAAAAAATCGCGACATCATATAACACAGAATATGCGGTTTCGCTTCGCTCCACCCATATTTGCCAGCGGTCGCCCTTCGGGCATATTATACCGCTGTCAAACATCGCATATTCTGGAACGTTATATGAAATATACTTTTTCTTTTCGGGCTGTCGCCCGCGCTTCACCAAAATAAATGAAATTTGATTTTATTTTTAATAGAGGGGAAAATAAGGAAAATAATTTATTATAAAGTAACTAACCAAATTCTATGAGTAATCCAGAAATGGGTGGCTACGAGCCTTCCGTAGAAAAACCAAAATCACCCGAATTAACACGCGAGAGACTTGCTGATATGCAAACACTTGAGGTGGAAATTACGGGGAATTTCGATTCTGTTCTCCAATCAGTGAAAGAATCCACAGGCGCGGATCTCCAACCCCGACCAGACGGATTCCACCTTACAATAATCGGACCAACCGAAAGCAAAATTTTGAGCACGCTCGATGAGGCAACGCTTGCCGAACTTCAACAAATTAACAAGCAAATCCAGCATGGTGAGGGTATCATTGTAAAAGGAATGGGTTTTATTGATGGTGCCTCATCTCGATATCAAATGCGCGAAGTTGATAAAGTTAAAAAAACAGCTTTCGTCGCTCTGGATATTCCAGCACTGCAAGCATTCCGACAAAAAGTCGGATTACCTCCAAAGGATTTCCATGTTACGCTTGGTTTTGAAGGTGGGGACATACATATGCAAGTGTTGGGACAGGAACCGGTCAAACCCGGAAGCCCTAAGATGAAAGATATAACTGGACCAATACCAAAGCAGGCTGATCCTAAATTTAGTGGAGTGGACTTGCCAGAAATAAGCTATGGCGGATTAGACGGACAGATGAAACAAAGAAAATAATTTATTAATTCGTTCTGTCCGACGTCAAATGCGACATGGGCTCTATGTAGTAGATTGTTTAGCAAATTCTTTTGGCGTCATCATGTTTAGTGAAATAT
>PFJC01000037.1:531-1026 GCA_002782865.1 Candidatus Uhrbacteria bacterium CG_4_10_14_3_um_filter_41_21 | reverse complement strand
CTTCTTGAACGGAATCAAAAAGTTTCTTTGTGATAATCGGTTCATGTTTGCCCTCGTGGATTTCGCCGTTATACAACATCAAACCTGTGTAAATCGGATTTTCGTCAAAAAATGTTCGAACATCAATCAAAAAACACCGCCATAAAAAGCACTACAGAAATGTAGTGCTTTTTATGGCGTTAAGACCGACAGGTCTTCTGGATTACTGTAAAATTTTTGGTAATACAAAGAGGGTGGGATCCTACCGAGCGGCTGAGCTTGCTCAAGTAGAGCGAGGCAACATCAACACCCTTTCTGCCACAGAAAAGCCTTGATTTTTATGAATGCTTTTCTGTGGCGGATCAGCTAGTGAGCTGAGCTCAGTTAAAAATTATAAAATTTTTGTGCTTGACGCACGGGGATTTTATTTGTGAGCTCTTTTATTCATGAACTGCGTGGGTGGGAAGATCGCGGCCTTTCAGTTAAAAAGTCAGAGCATATTCCTCACACGCTTTT
>PFJC01000037.1:0-480 GCA_002782865.1 Candidatus Uhrbacteria bacterium CG_4_10_14_3_um_filter_41_21 | reverse complement strand
TGAAAGGCTTCGACCTCCTTATTTACACATGAAAGTCTTTGACCGTAAACTATTTCGTCAACAAACTGTCGAGCGTGAGTTAATTCATGAGAAAGCAAAAGAGCTGTAGTTAAATCATCATAATTTGTATAGGAAGCATCAACAAAAATATCAAGTTTTTCTACGGTAGAGTTTTGAGTGTCAAAGATAAAATAACCCTCTGCTTGATCACTGATTGTATCCCCAAACTGAACATTGATGCAGTTTAGCATTTTGGAATATAGGTTAGCATTTCGATCGTTTTTTTGAACATATCGTTCGTTAATTAGGCTCAAAGCACGTTGAAACTCCGCCGGCATTGGATACATTTCAGACCGAGAACAAATAACCTTTTCTTCTGTTTTTGGTAGTCTGTCCGGTGCTGTTTTTATTACAAAATATACGAACACTATCGAGGCCAGCAGCAAAAATACAGAGACAATAAAAAGTATCCCCATTTTT
>PFJC01000051.1 GCA_002782865.1 Candidatus Uhrbacteria bacterium CG_4_10_14_3_um_filter_41_21 | reverse complement strand
ACTAAACATGATGACGCCAAAAGAATTTGCTAAACAATCTACTACATAGAGCCCATGTCGCATTTGACGTCGGACAGAACGTATCGTTGACTCTTAAAATGAAAAGTGGCATACTATTTCCGTTCTCTTGTTATGTTCTAATAAGAGAAGTTAATTCACAAAGTTCTACTCTTGTTATATGAACAACAAGTTATTTGTGGGAAATCTCCCATGGTCTGTAGACGATCAAGCACTTGCTGATCTTTTCGCAAAGTACGGAGAGGTTGTAAGCGCACGCGTTGTACGCGATCGTATGACTGACAGAAGCCGAGGATTTGGTTTCGTCGAGTTTACAGACGAAGCTTCTGCTCAAGGTGCTGTTGAAGCCCTTAATGAAACAGAAGTCGAAGGAAGAGCAATTACAGTTTCAATTGCCAAGCCAAAAACAGACGAATAAATTATTATTCTATCTAATCAAAACACCGCCCCTCCAAGGCGGTGTTTTGATTCTTGTAAATCGTGCACTGCGTGCACATCAGCAAACTAACGCGGCGGTGTTTTGGTTTTTATGATTTGGAATAGTTTTTCTACATCAGCCAGCACTTCGCCTGCGTGCTCGGCTGGTTTTACTTTTGGATAAACTTTGAGCGCAAACGCCGGCACTTTTTGTTTTTCTTTTAGCATAGATATCATCTATCACAGAAAACTCCCTCACAATCGAGAAGATATTTAGCAGGGGTTCGTAAGCGAGATACGAACTATTTTAGTTTACTGAAAACCACCATTCATCTTGCTGAACTCCCATATACCATTGATTCAGCTTCTGCTCCAGCTCTCCTCCAAGTGAATAATCATTACCGGGAATCATATCAGAGGTACAACCGCTTACCTCATAGGAAACATCAATTCCATCAGTTGTTTTTGTAAAAATCTCAACTGCGTTACATATATAATCTTTCAGCCAAATAGTTGAGCTGTATTTGTTTGAAGTAACTCCAAGATTAACTGTACCATTATTACAGGTAAGTCGGTCTCCAACTTCTGCGTCCTCACTGAACTCACATCCCATTTCTGTTCCAGTAAATTTTCCGACGGTGACTACACCGCTAATGGTTGTTAAATTTGTAATTTCGGATCCACATCCAATTTCAGTTGAGATAATGGTGCCGTCATATTGGCAGGTGTGAGTATTACAACCATCATAATAACTCTGACCCACAAAAATTATTTGATCTTCATAATAACAAATCAACTCGGTCTCATCTGGTGTATGACCATCGTAAGGAAGTGTCGATTCATTATCTTCATTCTGATCTAAAACCATCTGTTCAACAGATGTACAACCTGTGCCCATAAGGAGAAGTGCAAATAAAAATAAAAGTGTATTTTTCATATATTGATATTTAAAAAAGTGTTACCATATTGTTTATTGATTCTTTTGTTCTTTCAAAAACGAAACAATTTGGGAGACTACTTGTTCTTTGTCTTCTAAATACAAGCCATGGCCAATGTTTTTACACTTATAATATTTTGCGTTTGGTAACAGTGCTTTAGCTTTTTCAATATATTCATCTGTAAGCAGACCGCCATGTTTAGGGTCTCCCTGAAGTACCAGGATCGGACATTTAATTTTAGGGAATAAATTCTCCATTTTATAATCAGCGAAATTTTCACCAACTTTTGTAGTGACAGCATCTAACATCGCCGGATCGTTTTGGCTCAAGCCAATGCCCATAGATTCAAAATAAGGATCATCTTCGCCATACATCTCGCGGGCAGTAATAGTTTTGTTCTCCTCAGGAATGTAAATTTCCCTATTTTTTAATTCTTCAGTTATTTCTTCGGCTGTCATCCCCTGCTCAATCATCTCTTTCCATCTTCTTACATGTGAATTATCTCCCGATTTTAAAACATCTGAATTAAAAGGCGAATCACCAATGATTAAACCTTTAACGAGATCGGGGTGGGTAGCTGCCAGCATAATACCAACCATACCGCCTAGCGAGTGACCAAAAACAATAGTTGGTTTTTGAATATGTTTTTCTATAAATGTAGCGATGTCCTCGGCATAACTTTGAATCTTATAATTGTCACCTCGATCTGATTTTCCGTGGCCTCGTAAATCTGGGGCAAAAATGTAAGCTAAGCCTTCAAGATCTGGAATAATTGATTAAAAAGTTTGCCACCTGGCAGATCCGCCGTGCAGAAGTAATAATGGAATATCGCCATTGCCTGTTTCAATGTAATTGAGCTTTAGCGTGCCAGTGTTGAATGTTTGTTCTTTCATACTTCTAAATTCTATCACACAACAACACACAAGGGGCACAGAGACTTAGTTCAAAGACCTTGATTTAATAGCCTTAATCTGCTATCCTTAGGCAGCAAATTAAATATAGGGGTGTAGTGAAACGGTATCACGAAGGTCTCCAAAACCTTTATTCTGGGTTCGAGCCCCAGCACCCCTGCCAAAAATAATTCGCTAAACATAGCGAATTATTTTTATTAGGGGTAAAGGGATTTAGAACTTTATATTTCTGCGAGAATTATTCTAGAACAAAAACACCGCCTTAATTAGCGATGTTTCTGTACGTTTCTTTGACATTCATTTAGAAACTGTCGTCGAAATTGTATTCAAGAGATTCAATAAATTCACTCTGCGACACATCATTGAACAATTCAGTGTCTAATAATACCCAGAATACATTGAATTCTCCTACAATGAACAGGTCAACTCCCTCGTTTTTGGTACTTGAATTGTCAACGTCAATTCGCATTCCGTCAATACGATATGTGTTGTCAGATAATTGGGTCAGTTCTGCATCTTGGAATCCTTGGCGGGGATAGTTGCTCTCAAAATAGTCCTCAAAACTTCCTTCGCCCAAAATTTCTGATTTCGTTTTTGTAATAATCCTCACGGGAAAACGTGTAAAACTTGGAACTCGTGTCACGGCCTCTTCGCTGATGATGGTAAGCGTGTCAGAAGTATTTGAAACCCAGTTAGGATTTGTGTTGACGTGCCAACCTGACGGTAGGTCAAATTGCAACGACTCATATCCCAGCTGGATATTCACCGTGGAATTACTTTGTTTATCAATGACGCCATTGATATTCCAGACAATATAGGCGATGAGTGCAATAGAGATCACACCTAATAAAAGGCCCAAAAGCTTATAGGTTTTTGAATTTTTCATATGCTGGAATAATATCATACTTTTGTGTTTTTAAGATCCATCCCATTTTCAACGAAATGAATTCGGGGAAAGGTGTTAGCTCCTTATGTAACTTGACCCAGTCAAAAGTTCCAAACTCGTCCGCTAGCCCCTGCCACGAATTTGACTCAGTGTTTACTGGGTCTTTTTCGTTGAGGACTCGTAGACTGCGAACTATTTTATCTATTGCTTTGAAATTGTCGGGCTTAACCCCACCATTGACAAAATCAAGAAAAAAAACTATTATCCTCTCGTATGTTTTATAACATCACAAATAACAATCAAAATAATCAAAACCATTACGCGCTGGCGTTATTTGCATAGATAAAAAATAAAACTCACCAAATAACAAATAAAGCCAGTGAAAACTGGTGTTTTTTATATCTTATTAATTATTATGAAAAAAATAAATAAATCAAAAATAAAAATCTTTGGACACGGTCTTTTAACCGGACTGATACTTCAATGTGCCTCAATCGGGCCAGTTTCACTTTATATCTTTAACCTTACTATTGAAAAAACTCTATTGGACGGATTAATAGCAGCAAGCGCAGTTACACTTGTTGATTGTTCGTATATAACTTTGACAGTATTAGGACTTGGAAAATTACTAGAGAACAAAAAAATAAAAAAATCTTTAGGTATAATCAGCTCAACAATTTTAATTCTGTTGGGAGTAATCGCAATACACAGTTCATTTTCAGAAAATGGGTCAATAGAAATATTAGATTCTACTTCAGATTTACTATATAGCTTTACATCAACTCTCCTTTTAACAACCTTCAATCCTTTAACAATAATATTTTATATGGGTGTCTTCTCGGCAAAAGCAATTGAATATGATTATCCGAGAAAAGAACTATTAATTTTCGGCTTATCGGTTGGTAGTGCGACCTTTGTGTTTTTAGGTTTGCTAGTTATCTTACTATCAGTCATTAAAGGGGTTATTCCATTTTTGGCGATTTTTATTTTAAAAATAATTATTGGCTGTCTGCTTATCGCTTACGGTTTTGTCAGATTAAAAGCTACCGCCCTGTTACGAAATTAAAATCAAGGTTCTGAAAGGCGTGCAACTCAATTATCCGCCTTTTTACTTTTTTGTATTTGCCAACTGGCCGCAGGCGGCGTAGATGTCGCTCCCCATTGAGCGCCGACGCGTCACATCAACATCAGAACTCCGCAAAATCTCACAAAACTCATCAACCCGGTCGGCACTTGGGGCATCAAAAACACCGGTATTATTATAAGCCATCACATTTACTTTTACTCTGCCAATGGACTTAACATATTTAGCCAATTTTTTGGCGTCAGTCAAGCTGTCGTTCACGCCCTTCATCAACAGATACTCAAAAGTCAAATGATGATTTCTGTTACCGAACTTTTCCAAATACGCCTTGGCCCAAGTTTTCAAATCAGCCAAAAATGTCGGCGTGGTGGTTGGCATAAACGACAGTCTGCCTTCTTGATCAACACTATGGAGCGACACGGCCAAACGAACCGGTGGCCAATCCATGTCATCAAGTAAAATATTGAGCCGAGGCAAGACGCCGACCGTTGAAACTACGATTTTTGTGATCCCGATTTCCGTATATTTTAAAAGCGCTTGCAACGATTTTTTAACCTCAACATAATTTGCCATTGGTTCGCCCATTCCCATAAAAACAATATTGGTGATTATTTCGTCCTTGCCAATGTTTGCGTTCCAAAATCGATATTGATCAATAATTTCGTCGGCAATTAAATTTCTTGTTAAGCCCATCTTTCCAGTTGCGCAAAACGAACAATTCATTGCACAACCTACCTGGCAAGAAACACAAATCGACCAATGACCGCGAGAATTTTTCATGAGCACAGTTTCAATTTCCGCCCCATCGCTGGCCTGAAGTAAAGCTTTTTTTGTAGTTTTGTCGTTGCTCTGCAAAAGCGCCACGCAAATAAAAGACGCAAATGGAACCTGGATTTCAAGGAGCACCCGTAAATCTTTCGGTAGAGTCGTAATGTCGGCCCAAGATGTAATTGCACGATCAAATAAAGCCGTGTTTATTTGCTTAATTCGAAAACTAGGCAAGCCTTTGCCAGCATATTTACTCATTAATTCTTCCCTTGATTCAATAGCCATAGCCAAGACTATACTTGAATTCTGTAAAAAATCAACCGAACGTTATAGATCATAAAAAAGGTTACCGAAACCCTCTCGGATAGATCATAATTCGGTTACCGTGGTTGCATATGAATATGGCAACCAAACAAAGCAT
>PFJC01000033.1 GCA_002782865.1 Candidatus Uhrbacteria bacterium CG_4_10_14_3_um_filter_41_21 | reverse complement strand
CTTGGTCTGGGCATTTTTATGCCTGGCTGAGAGATTATTCTTTCACAATTCGATCCAAAAAAACAACGGGCACATGCCCAAAACCGCAAAAGCGGAGGACAGTACCATGAGTCTTCAAGCAGATTTTCAGGCCGCCGGAAACAACAAGTCCTTGATGGCGAAGGCCATCGAGGACAACGAGGCGGAAATCGAGGCCCGGCTCTCCGGAGCTGGCGCCACCGCTGAGGAAATCGGCGGGGTGGTGGCGTGGATCGCCACCTGGGTGGACGATGCCGCCGTGCATACGGCGCTCGATGTGCTCGGAGATTGGATCCATGATCACCTCCGGGCAAAAAAGTCGCCCCTGACACCGGCCATCCGGCCGATTTTCGGAATGCTGGCGACCCAGGTCCCGACCGTCCTCGCCGTACTCAAAGCTGGCGGAGGGTCGGTAGATGTCAACCGCGTCCGCGACTATGTCATGGGCGTAGTCAAGTCCATGTCGAAACCGGGAATTCCGTCTGTCCCGCCCCCCCCGATCGGACGCGCCCACCTGGCGCTTTCGGAAGAAAAAAAACGGGCACTGGCGGTTCTGCGGGAATTCTTCCTGCTCGCGCAAACCATGGACCTACCCAACGAAATGCGCGGGTACTGGTCCGTGGCTCGCGCCCACGGCCACGCCATCTACACCGACCCGGCCCACGGCGCCGATCTGCCGGACATCACGCCGGATGAGTTACTCGCGGTGCTCGACATCGCCATCGACATCCGCGGTGGTGACCTGTCCAGGGCAGATGAGCTCAACGAGCTCATCCGAAAGTTCGCGGTGTACTTCGCGCTGGTCGAACTGACCGGCGCGAAGGAGCTCCCCTTGTGGGAGCAGGTGGTGGCTGGGGTGGGCGACCGCGTAGACGGTGCGGTAAATCGCCAGGACGTACGGGAATGGGTCGTGGGACTCGCACAGAGCCACGGACCGCGCGCCTTCCAGCGCGCCCGACAGATATTCGGAACGGTCATCCGCTGGGCGGCTGGAAGTCTGGTGGCCGCGGTCGTAATGTACGCCGTGGCCTTCACGCTTCTCGCTACCGGGATGTTCGGGAATTTTTCCCGCATCTTTGAAAGCTGGCAGGTGACGTGGATGGCCATGGGCCTCACGTTCCTGTCTGGCCCGGTGGTGGTCCTGATTTTCGGGGCCTGGATCGTCCCCATCGACAACCCGACCATTCGCGGAATGCGATGGCTGGGAAGGTGGTGGTGGACTTTCGCAATCGGACTCACGCTGGCGTGGGGATTCGGAATCGCGCTCATCTTGTGCGCGATCTGGGCAATGGACGCTGGAATGCTGACCACATCGGCCCCCCAGACCGCCACCAACCTGGTGATCTGGGGATGCATGATCAGCGGGCTCCTCCTGCTGATCGCGGCAAGATTCACACTCCCCATCGCCGGTGACATTCTGAACGCCGTGCGCGCCCTCTGGCAGGGGGTAAGTCCCCTGCACGAAGGCACAATCGGCCGACGGATTATCGAAGCCCTCCAGGCTGGCGACAAACTCCCACCGATTGCCCTGAAAAGCAAAAAGTGGAACGATGAGCCGGGACGGCTCATCTCGATCGGGACGACCCTGTCGATCGCCTTCGTGGCGATCGTCATGGTCAACATCCTTTTCTGGATGTTGACCGGTCCCACCAGCTGGACCCTCCTGGGCTCGATCGCTCTCCTCTTGTCGGTCTTTCTGTTCGCAGAAATGACCCGCAAGTGGATTTGGCGGTTCTCGCCCACGGAGGTCAAGGACGAGGTGGCCGGGGCCCGAAAACTCATTCGCGGTCTCATGCTTAGTATCGTGCTGATGATGCTTCTCGGATTCGGGGTCCTCTGCGCTTTCGGCGCCGAAAACCTCGTTCATGCCAGCAACGTCTGGCACAAGGCAGTCGACAGGACGGTCGACTGGACCGAAGAGCAGGTTGACGACGGCAGCTCTCCACGCGGAACCGATGACGGTCGCGTGGACGAGATCCGTCGCCGCCACAAGTAGCCCCCCTCAGCGTCAAAGGCCGACGGTGCGGGCGAAGAACATCCATGTACGATGATGTTCTTCGCCCCCGTCGGCTTCTTTTTTTTGAGAAATTATCTAAGACTTATAAGTCCAATAAGACAAATATTATAATCATTTTTTCCCCATCTGCTCTTTGAACCAATCAACAAATGGAATTTCGATCGGATTTATTTTATTGATCATCGCTAAGTAATAACTAACAAACCCGCCAAACTGGAGTAGCTCCCCGCATTCTTCTAATCTGGTTTTTCCATTGGCATTATATTCAATCACCACTCCGCCTTGTTTTTCAAAAATCTGAGCTGTTAAATCATAACGCTTGTGCGTATGTGGGTGATAATGATTTGAGTCAAGCATCAACACACTAAACTTTTTGAAAAAGTCTTTTGGATTCCCCAGCCCTTCCATTAAATGATGGTTAAGTTCCGGTATCTCCATGTAAGTAGCAAACTGCTTAGCGTTTTCGTTTATTTGATTGGCAAGCGCGTGGGCGTTTCCGACCAAATGTTCCGAGGCAACAATTAACACGGCTCTATCTTTTAATTCCATTGCCACAGTTTTGGCCGGATTTTCTTTTGCCGGGACATCAACCGCACAAGTATCGAGCACATCACCCATTGCCTCACACATCCCCTTAA
The DNA here is from genome assembly GCA_002782865.1 of Candidatus Uhrbacteria bacterium CG_4_10_14_3_um_filter_41_21. GTDB lineage: Bacteria > Patescibacteriota > Patescibacteriia > UBA9934 > UBA9934 > UM-FILTER-41-21. The sequence continues at coordinate 4,812 of PFJC01000033.1, read as the reverse complement.
TATCCTTGGTGTTGATCTTTATTAGATTCATCCGCTCCAGCATTCCCAATACTCCGGTTAAAGTAAACCCGAGTCCGAGTCTAGGCTGTTTTGAAAGCTCGCCGGGTGTAAAAAAGTAACCCGGGATTTTATTTTTGTCAGCGTATGTTTTGAGTTTTTCCCCGACTGCCACGGCTACAATTTTTGCTTTTGCTTTTTTTGCATGCGTGATTACCTCTAAAACTTCCTCAGTTGTGCCTGAATAACTAACAGCGATTACTAAAGTTTTTGAAGATACCCAATTTGGTAAATTGTAATCTCGCAGTAGATGAACCGGTGCTTTTAATCTGTCCGCACAAGCCGTTTGAATCATGTGTCCACCCAGCGACGACCCGCCCATTCCAGCCACAACAATGTTTGTTACCGTTGAGTAAGCTTTTGGAAATTTCATGGCCCTTGTATCCGCCCAAGCGACCTGAATTTGCTCTGACAACTTTTCGATGCCATATGCTATGTCTTCCGGGTCGTAGGTTTTATAAGTTTTAGGATCGTTAAGCATATATTTGAGAGCTTATAGCTGTTAGTTTTTAGTTAAGGAATTAATCATCGCATTAAGCATTTTCATAACCTCATCTAACAATGAATCTACTTTTGTATAATCTAATGTTCCAGTCTCGTTTAATTGTTTTGATATATAAATTTGTGTCTCAAGCTCTCCGCCAGAACCAAAGGCAATATGCAAAAATCGGACAAAATCCTTACGAGAACTTCTGTACCTGCCTTCAGCTATGTTAGACGCAATAGAAACCGCCGACCTACGCATTTGACTAGTCAAACCATAGATTTCTTCTTTAGGAAATTGTCGAGTAAGTACATATACAGCAACAGTCAACTCAACCGCTCTTTGCCAAACTGTTAAATCTTTATATGTTTGCGGCATATCCTAAAAGCTATAAGCTAATAGCTAACAGCTTCTCTATTCTGAATTCTCTTTGTAATCTCCGTCCTTTTACTGACATCTCCTATTATAACAGCTCCAACGATTTTTTTGTTCCGAATAAATAATTCTGTTGAATTCTGCTTATCTGCCACTTCTTGAACAACTTCGTCAGCGGCAGTTCTATCAACATCACCAATAAAAACAATTTCTTTTCCAAGCAGATTAGTGGCATACGACGAAACCATACTAAAGCCAATTTTCTCACCTACCATATTAAGCGCCACTGCCTTTCCTTGCATAATGGCGTTTGTCCAATTGCCATAACGAATATGACGGCCAATAGTTGCATCGTCATATTCGGCAATGTCACCCGCAGCGTAAATATCTTCAACATTTGTTTGCAAATATTTGTCACAAATTATTCCTGCTCCAACTTCTATTCCTGCTGCCGACAAAACTGCCTTGTCCGGATCAAGTCCAATGCCAACACCTAAAATTGAGGTTTCAAATTCCTGACCTAGAGCGCAAACGCCGGTCAATTCTGTTTCCCCGATGAGTTCAATCTCTCGAACATCATTTATAATTTTAATCCCCTTTAACTCAGTCTGATCTTTTAAAACCTGCTGAGCATGGGCGGATAATACCTTTGACCAAAATCCACCTGACCTCATTAAAACCGTGGTATCAAATTTATAATGATCAAAAATCGCCAAGTAATCCATGGCAATAAAACCACCACCATAAATAACTGCTTTATTCTTTTTTTGCGCAATTGCTTCTTTGATAAGTGACTTTAACTGATCGGCATCGTCTAAAGTTTTAAAATATACGACTCCGCGCTTATCCTCGGGGGTGTATCTGACATTAAGCCCGGCTGTAATCAAAAGCTTGTCATAAGGCAACTCCCTGCCTTCGCTTGTTTCCACAAACTTATTTTTAGAATCAATCTTCGTAACTTCAACATCTGACATCAGCTCAATATTTTTCTGCGTGTACCACTCTGGTTTTTTCAAAATCATCTTTTCTCTTTCAACCTTATCATTTACATATGGCATCAAAAGCACTCGTGAGTAACACGGGTAATTTTCACGATCAATAATTGTGATTTGAGTAGCAGAATCTTGCTTACGGATTTCTTCCGCCGCAGTTGTGCCGGCGATTCCTCCGCCGATGATGATTATTTTCATACTACGCCTCCGGATACAATTGATTTCCAGCTTCATCAATAATTGCAATTGCCAAAGTTGGGCAAGACTGGGCGCCCATGATAATTTTCTCGAATTCATCCTCTGTTACTTCAACCTCACGCTCGTAACTTGGCCCGTCCGGTGCCTGGCCGTGATCTAGGACATCAGCTTTATTTTCGTCGTTTAGGGCAAATGTTTCCGGTGCGATTGTGACACAGCTGGCAGCGCCAATACATAGGTCGGGGTCAACGATTATTCGAATCTTCATAAGATAATAGATAATAGAGAGATAGAGGGAATAACAGAAAGAAAAAGCATCCAAACTATTATCTATCCTGCTATAATCTATCACCTCTTAGTCTCCAGTCTATCCAAAATACTTCTCTTTGTAAAACAATATCAACTCTTCTACCGCTGGCAAAACCCCGGGGTTGCCAATTCCAACTTTTGTCTTTTTTTGCACATCTTCCAGTGTTATCGCGCCTTCCAGCACCGCTTCTTCAATGTCGCGGTCAGTCACACGGGTAACAGGACAAATAATTCTAGAGGCTTCCACTACAATTTTATCAAACTTGCCGGCACGGCGGTAAAAGTCATTCACGGCGTCACGCGTTGCCTTGTCACACAAAACACTGCAGTGAAACTTACGAGCCGGCAGTCCACCGAGACGCTCCATTACATCTTGCGGTCTGATATTTCGCGCCTCCTCAAGTGTCATGTTTTTCTCCAGGATCATCTCGGAGATCATGCTGGTAGCAGCAATGGCTGAGCCACAACCAAAAGTCTTCCATTTGTAATCAATGATAATTTCAGTCGCCGAATCTACCCTCATCCAAACCCGAAGCTCATCGCCACAAGCCGGCGAGCCAACTTTTCCAATCGCATTAAATTCACCCTCTTTTGGATCGCGGTCTAAAAAGTTTTGCGGATTAAAAAAATGTTCTTTGACAATGTCTGAATAAAACCATGATTGCTTTTTATCGTGACTTTGAACATCGCCTTGAGTTCCTTTGATTGGTTCTGATTTGTAATCTGACATAATTTATTTAAAATATTTGGCGTCAACACTAACCGGGCTGATTTTGCGGAGCTTTTCCACCAGTTCCGGCAAAAATTCAAGGACATAATCTAAATCTTTTTTTGTAGTACTGCGTCCAAGACTGAAACGAATACTCCCGTGCGCTACCTCGTATGGCAGACTGAGCCCGACGATTACATGACTTGGATCAAGCGATGCGCTGGTGCAAGCAGACCCGGTTGAAACATAAATGCCTTTGGCATCTAGATACAAAGTGAGCGCTTCGCCCTCAATGTCCATGAAAGAAATATTGATGTTGTTTGGCAATCTTTCAGTTGGGTGACCGTTAAGACGAGTCTTGGGAATTAACTTTTGAACTTCACAAATGAAATAATCACGAAGTTTTATTAAACGTTTTGATTCTTCATCTTTTTGCTGATCCGCAATTCTGAGTGCTTCTGTAAAACCGATAATACCGGCAACATTTTCCGTTCCTGGACGGACTCGGCGTTCTTGATGACCACCAAACTGGAGTGGTTGAAGTTTGAGTCCGCGCTTAACAAACAAAGCACCGTTTCCTTTTGGTCCGTAAATCTTTGAAGCGTTTACCGTCATTAAATCAACATGGAGCTTTTCTTGGTTTAGCTCGAGTGCGCCCGCAGCCTGGCAGGCATCGGTATGAAAAGCCGGAAAATTACCGGTTCGATTCTTTTGAATTTGTTTTCCAATTTCCGAGATTGGATTAACAGTTCCAATTTCATTGTTAGCGTAAATAATTGAGATTAAAATTGTGTCTGGTCGGATGGCGGTAACGACATCGTCTGAACTAACCCTTCCGAACTCATCAACTATAAGCAGAGTAACTTCAAAACCTTCTTTTTCTAATTGCTCTAAAGATTCAAGAACGGCCGGGTGCTCAACCTTGGTAGAAATTATGTGTTTACCCTGATTTTGGTTTTTTCGAGCAAAACCTAGAATAGCTAAATTATCAGATTCTGTTCCGCCCGAAGTAAAAATGATTTCATCCGATCGAGCTCCGATTACATCTGCTACCTGTTTTCTGGCGCCATCCAAAGCATCGCCAGCCACTTTCCCAGGTGTATGGAAACTGGATGGATTGCCAAAATCATCTGTCAAAAACGGCTTCATTACAGCCAAAACCCTTTTGTCTATTGGAGTTGTAGCGGCGTTATCTAAATATACCTGTCTTTTTTTCATAGATACTCAAGGATATAAAAAAAAGACGCTTTAGTCAATATGAAAGGCTCTGCCTAATTAGGTAGCACCGGCTACAGCATCGACTTCGAAGATCAATTCCCGACCTGGGGAGAATACTACAGCTACAAAGGTCGCGCCCCAGAGCTGAAGATCTGGAAGTGGTCCTATTTCGGCATTAACGCCTCGCTCCACGGCCGCACCTTCACTGTCCAAGGGGGCGGGACTTTTCTTTTCCAAATGATACAGCTTTTTTGCGATCGACAAAAAGTTGCTCAAATCAAATTCAACACTTTGTCGCAATATAAATATAGCACCACCTGCCTATCCTTAATTTTTGAACCAGTTGAATCAAATCTTTTACCACATCTCGATCGCCCTCCCACACGCTCTTCTGAACAAATCTGAATTGAAGAGATTTTAATAAGCCTCGAAACATATTTCGAACTTCACGAATATCTTCCGGTACATCA
>PFJC01000022.1 GCA_002782865.1 Candidatus Uhrbacteria bacterium CG_4_10_14_3_um_filter_41_21 | reverse complement strand
GCTTGGCATTGGGGTCTTCCATAGCGGCTTGACAAAATGCTGATTTTATAATAATTTGGCTCGTCCCGCTCCCATCGGCTTGAGAGCAAATACGGACAATAAATAGTATATCCGAGGTGCCCCGTGGGAAACACCGAGAAGACAACCGATTACTGTATCTGCAATGGCGAGAGCGGCTCGCCTTGCCAAAACGCCCTCCACGAGGGCGAGCGGATCAAGCACGGCCGGGAGTGCAAGACCGGGCGCGCCTGGAGCAAGAGTGCCGAGCCTTGCGCATTCTGCAAGGCGCTCGTTCCTGACCACCTGGGCGGTCGAATCAACCCCTTCGCGCTGGGCGCGAAGGTTGAGTACCTCTCCGGCGGGAGGATCAAAGACGGGCTTTTCAGCCCCAACCCAAAGGCGCGGGTCTGCGATGCCTGCGCTGAAAAGAAGATGCCCGGCATCAACCCCCGAAGCGAAAACCCGGGCATGATCCTGGTTGAGGGCGGGCTCGAGCCGGCCTTTCTGCCGGTCCAGATGATGCCGACGCCCACGACGATCATCGACCGCATCGTCCAGCGCGGGCGGGTGCTGCCCGAGGAATTCTCTCGCAAGAAGCCGAACCACGGCACCATCCTGACCGAGTGCACGGTGCACCGGGTCTGTCCCTCCCTGTGCAGTTCCCAGAATGGGGAAGCGGTCATCGAGGAAATGCGCGCCGTGCGAGTGAACAAGCGCTCGCTGGTGCTCATCTGCGCGCCGTGTGCCGTCCGGCTCCTGCAGGACGGCACGATCGAACTTCTCCCCGGCAGTGGTGCCGAGGAGATGAGCCGGCTCCTCGGCCAGCCGATCGGCAGTGGTCGCCTCGACAACATCCTCCCTATGCCCACCACGAAGGTCGTCGGACACGGTGCCGGCAGGCCCTACGACCCCGTCCGCGCCCAGATGTCCTTCGTGCTCATCGCGAACGGCGTCGGTGAGCGCAAGCGCGGGTGCGTCGGCAAGAAGTTCCGCGAGCCCCGACCGAAGGCTCCGGCCGGGCTGAAGATCCCATCCGGGCGGTGCAAGAAGTGCGCCGCGACCCAGAAGCCCTGCCGCAAGTGCAAGGAAAGGGCTGCCGGCCGCAAGAGCACGTAGACTCTTCGTCATCTACGCAAATCTAAACCCGCCCCGGGCTATGCTGGGGCGGGTTCTGTGCATCAATCACGCCCAGGTTACTGCCGACCCAAAAATTAGGCGGGGCCTCGGCGGTAACCTGGGCGCGTCAAATCGATATGCCATACGCCCTACATCAAAGGGCGGGGAAACCCCGCCCTTACCATATGTTCAAATGGGCGAGGCGACGCCTCGCCCCTACTGTCGAATTGGCATCACAATATACTGGTATTTTTCATTTGGCATTTCCTCTGCCGGTACAATCACGCACGGACTGGCGGCATCGATAATTTTTATTTTAACTTTTTCCGTTGGCATTGCGTTTAGACCATCAAGCAAATACCGATAATTCATGATTATTTCGTTTTCATCTCCAGAGACCTCGGCTTCGAGAGTTATCTTATTCTCGCCCCGACCAGAATCGGCAGCAGAAAGCTCGATCGTTTTATCCGTTGGATTAATTTTAACATCAATATCGAATAAGCCTAGCTTCGAGAACAGGCTGGCGCTTTTGATAGCTTGAGAAAGAACCGTCCTTTCAATAATGATCTCTGTCTTTGAGGTGTTTGGAATAATCTGACGATAATCCGGATAGTTTCCTTCGATTGTTCGCGATATCAACTCTACCGAACCGTACCTAAACACCACCTGATTGTCCGCTAGCTCGATTATAACATCCTTTGGAGCCTCAACATCGTCCTTAAACACCCCAAACATACGACTAAGCTCTGTGAGTGTTCTTTGTGGGATGATCACTTTCTGTTCAGTTCCTTCGACTGAAATTTTTTCATACACCTCTGCTAGTCGGTAGCTGTCTGTTGCTGCCAAAATCAATCCCTTGTCTTCACCACCACCGTTAAACGAGAAAATCACTCCGGTAAGTTCTGGTCTGGACTCATTTGTAGCTGTTGCAAATAAAACTCGCGACAGGGCTCCGCGCAACAAATGAACCGGAACAATGTATTTTAGTTTTCCTACAACCGGTGGAACTAGCGGAAACTCTGAAGGAGATATCCCCTTTATTTTGGTTTTAGCCGAACCGCACTTTACCGAAAGTCCATCATCGTGAAGATCGATATCAACTCTTTCGTTTGGAAGTAAGTTCACAAAATCGTAAAAGAGTTTTGATGGAACTGTATATTCTCCTTGCTGTTCGAGTTTGCCTCGAACGGTGCAAGTAATAGCAATTTCTAAATTAGTAGAAATCAATTTTAACCCCCCTGCGTCAGCACGAAGAAGAACGTTATTCAAAATAGGTAAATTAACATTTCTTGCACTAACGTGACTTGTTATGGCAAGACCCTGATTAAGGTTCTCTTTTGTACAGGAAAGTTTCATGTCTTTTTTATTAGTAAATTAATATATAAATACAGTAGTAATAATAAGGGTGTGGATTGATTGAATAAGTTTCTTTTTTCTTTTATGTTAGCCAGTTTAATCGCCGAGCTCTTGTGTACTTGCCGGGCTATTTGAAGTGATTAAAGTGTTAATGAAATAGACGCGAATAATTTTTGTGTACTTATGGACTACCGGTACACACACTTTTCAACACACTTGTCCCTAGCCCGAATACATTTTTTGCTTGATAAGCTCCATGTCTCTTTTTAACTGGTCGTCCTCTTTTATAACCCTGACAATTTTGGAATAGGCGTGCATGGCAGTGGTGTGATCACGGCCGCCAAGCTCGGCGCCGATTGATGGATAGGAAATGTTCATTTCTTCGCGGAGCAGATACATTATTATCTGTCTTGGGAAGGCCAGGCGTTTTTCTCTGCTTTTTCCAAGGACATCCCCAATGTCGATATCAAAGTATTCCGCTACGGTTTGGATGATATGTTTTGGAGACACTGTTTTTTTGATTGAACCAACACCAAAACTTTCAATAATTGGGATTACGGTTTCAAGCGTTGGTTGAATGTTTTTAAATTGGTGGTAAGCAATGATTTTATTAAGAGCGCCTTCCAGTTCGCGAACATTTGATTGAATATTTGAAGCAATATGATGCAAAATATCTCTATCAAGCTCCGTTTGTCTTTTTTGACACTTGATTTGTAGGATTGCGACCCGTGTTTCTAGATCCGGAGCGCCAACATCAACTAACATTCCCCATTCAAGACGAGAAAGAAGGCGTTTTTCAAGGGCGGCTATTTCTTTTGGTGCCCGGTCTGAGGAAATAACTATTTGTTTGTTAATTCCGTGCAGAGTGTTGAAGGTATGAAAAAATTCTTCCTGGGTACCTTCCTTGCCGGTTATAAATTGAATATCGTCGATAAGTAGCAAGTCAACTGTTCTATATCTGTCTTTAAATTCCTTGGCTTTTCCGCTTCGAACCGCGTTTATATAATCATTGGTAAAGTGTTCACAGCTGGCGTATAAAATTTTAGCATTTGGGTTTCTTTTTTGGATTTCATTGCCGATTGCGTGCAAAAGGTGGGTTTTTCCTAGCCCAACATCTCCATAAATAAAAACCGGGTTATATGTTCCCCCGGGGTGTGAGGCAACGGCCTGAGCCGCAGCGTATGCAAGTTCATTTTGTTTACCAACTACGAAAGTATCAAAAGTATAACCACTATTTAAGGCATAATTATTTCCTGTGACCTGGTTTTGAGGTTGGGTTGTGAATCCAAAGTTTTCATAACCAGTATTTTCTGGTTCTTCTGAAGCTTTTTCCTCGGTCACCTCTAAAACTATTGGCTGAGGTGAGGTAGCTCTTGTTTCAACTCGATAAGTTAATGCCTTAACGGGCCTGTCTATGATGTTTTGAATAGCACTCAGTATGTCCTTATGATATTTTTTTTCCAACCAAGCCTTTGTGAATGTATTTGGCACACCAACCGTTATTTCATTATTTGTGTAGTCCACAATAAAGGTGCTGCGAAACCAAGTAGTGAAATGGGCCTTACTAAGCTTTAGCTCAAGCTCACCCAAAGCGGCTTGCCATAATTCGTGAGTGTTCATAGACAATCGAGGTTAGGAAGTGTGTGTATGGTATAACACTTGTCCACAGATAACAAGTTTATAAGCTGTTCGATTTCTGTGTACGAACTGTGGAAAAAGGGTTGGAAGTTGGAGGTAAAAATTTGGATGGCAGATTCTTGACTAAAATTAGGCTTGATGTTATCCTAACGCCACTGTTATTAACTAAACAGCCCTGGTATGCCAAAAAGAACATATCAACCGAAGAAACGGCGCAGGGCACGAGTGCACGGGTTCCGGTCAAGAATGAGTTCTCCAACCGGTAGAGCTGTGCTCAAGCGACGTCGGGCAAAAGGACGCAAGCGCTTAACGGTTGCGGCCCGCCCAAGGTAGAAAAACGAGGAGTAAAATCCTCGTTTTTCGTATATAATGAAAACATGTTCAAACAAAAAAACAGACTAAAAAAAGACGAAGACATAAAACGGGTAGTCAAAAGTGGTCGGAGCGTGTTTGATTCTCATTGTGGACTTAAATATTTGCAAAATGGATTGGCTGAGTCCAGGTTTACAGTTGTAGTTGGTTTGAAAGTAAGTAAAAAGGCGGTAGACAGAAACCGTATCAGGCGTCAGTATCGCGAGATTATTCGCTTGCACTTAGGTAAGATGAAAAAAGGCTATGATGTGGTTTTTTTGACCTCAAAACAAGCTTTAGCGATTGATTATCAAGAAAAAGAAGAGAGACTGATGAAGGTTTTGAAAAAGGCCGGTCTAATATACAAAGGCTAAGCCTTGATTATTATGAAGAAAATATTTCGGACCCTAGCCACAATTCCAATATTGATTTACCAAAAAACCCTCTCGCCCGACCATGGGATTATGAGGGTTTTTTACCCGCACGGCGCTTGCAGGTATTACCCGACTTGTTCGGAGTATACGCGTCAATCTGTACTCAAATATGGTATTATCAAAGGATATTATAATGGTTTGCGTCGGATTTTGAAGTGCAACCCTTGGTCAGACGGCGGGGTTGATAGGCCTTAAATCAGTTCCGGCCGGAAGCTCGATGTGCTTTACTTTACTTCCCTGCCCGCGTTTTATTGTAACAAGAGATTTGGCGATTCCCAGCTCTTTTGCTAAAAAATTAATAAGTTCGATGTTGGCTTTGCCATCAATTGGCGGAGATTTGATATCAATTACAACCGTTCCGGCATCAATCCAGCCGGATATTTTTGTTTGCCTTGAATTTGGTCGGACTTTGACGGTTAGTATCATATTATGAATTCTCCACTTCCCCAATAATAGCACGCGCCACTTGGATTGCCCTTTCCGGGGTCTCGCTGTGAGCGGTTTCCGGACAAAGCATAATGGCTGAAGCGCCGTCCAGACAGGCGTTTGTCACATCTAAAATATCAGAACGAGCCGGAATGTAATTATCCAGCAAGGACCCGAGCATATCGGTGGCGACAATCGAATATTTATAGCGGGCGCGCGCCTTGGCAACCAATTTTTTTTGAATGAGCCCCAATTTTTCAAACGGAACCGACAGCGCTAAGTCACCCCGAGCCACCATAATGCCGTGACAGATATTTAAAATCTCATCAATATTATCAACTCCTTCTTGAGATTCGATTTTGGCAATAACTAGCGGTCGCCAATCGGGCGTCAGCTGACGCTCGAGCTTGGCAATTAGGGTCTCCAGCATTTGTCGAGATTTAACAAAAGAAAAAGCCACCATATCCGGCTTACTTTTTGGAAGTTCGGCGAGGATTTCATCAATCTCGGGCACAATGTGGTCTAGCATGTCGGTTAAGCGTGGGATTGTTACCGATGTGTGCCGGATTAAGTCGCCGGCGTTTTTTACGCGAGCAATAAACTCGTTAGCGCTATGAATTGTTGTGACTTCAAACTGTAGGATTCCATCGCCGGTGTAAAAGAGGTCGCCAACTTTTAGCTTGCCACCCAATCCTTCAAATTTAAAAGGAATATAAGCCTCCGGATCGCTCGACATTGGGCCAAATAGAAATCTAAATTCTTTTTCTGGGTGGACCTGGACGCGTTTTTGAGGAAATTCGCCTAATCGAATTTTTGTTTCCGGTAAGTCAGCCAGTAATCGAACCTTTTTTCCGGACTCATTGATGTGACGACGGGTGCTCTGCAGGGCTTGGGAAATCTCGGTAGTACTTGAATCACCGCAATCAACTCGAAAAACATCCACGCCGGCATCAATCATGCGCTGATTGTGTTCGCGTTTATAGGGGTCTTCCCAGATTGTGGCAATAATATCAATAGGACGGCAACTATTAATTTTTTAACAATAACTATAACTATAGAAGTTGTTATTGATAGTTAAAAAGGGGTTTCCCCCTTTCGCTCCTGTTACTCTTATTACCCATTTTACCCCTTTCTCAAACTCTTGAGAAGTTTGATGTCTTTGAACCGCGGATCAGGCTCAGAATCGTATGGAGTTTCCAAAATCAAATCTTTATTTTTGAGTTTTGGGTGGTCAACGAGATACTTAAAGGTGTCTTTACCGATTTTTCCTTTGCCAAGATGCTCGTGTCGATCCTTGTGCTCACCAAGAGCTACTTTGGAATCATTTGTATGGATGGCCACCAATTTTTTCAGCCCCACAATTTTATCAAAATCTCTAATCATTTTGTCAAAATCTTTTTTGGTACGCATATCATAGCCACTGGCAAAGGCGTGTTGAGTATCAAAACAGACACCGATATCCTGACCGCGTTTAGCGCCTTTGATAAAAGCCGAAATTTCTTCAAAAGTGTCGCCCATTACTTCGCCGGCGCCGGCGGAAATCTCAATTAAGAGCTGACAAGAACCTTTGTAGTCTTTCATTATTTCATCAAGACCTTTGATAACTTTTTCAATTCCCTTTTTTCGACCAACATCTTTGGCTGAACCCGGATGAAACATCATGGCTTTACAGCCGAGGGCAGACCCGCGTTCAAGTTCGCCTCGCAGAACTGAAATTGAGCTGTGATAAATGCGATTGTTGCTTGAAGCAAGATTGATAAAATAAGGCGCGTGAATATAAACATCTTTAATGCCATTTTCTTTCATTGAGTCTTTAAATTGTTTGGCGTCTGCTTGGGTGATTGGTTTTGGCTGACCACCTTGCGGGGGGCGTGAGAAGATTTGAATAACCTCACAGCCTAATTTTTTTCCGTTTGGCCCGGCTTTCCACAAGCCACCGGCAGCTGATACATGGGCTCCGATTTTCATATATTGGTATTGTATCTCAGGAAGTAGGTTGGTAGGAAGTAGATTGATAAACAGTTATAGTTTGGCGAGCAACTTTTTGTCGATCGCAAAAAAGTTGCTCTGTACGCCGACCATTAAATGACGATAGTCAGGTAGTGGTTAAAAAAATCACCCCGGCATTCGGGGTGATTTTGCTAAAAGCTAACAGCTATAAGCTAAAGGCCTTACTTAACCATTTTCTCTTTCAAAACATCAATCGTCTTTCTATTTCTCATTTGGTGGGTCAAATATTCTCGGTACTGCGGTGAATAAATTTTTTCCTTTGTTTCTTTGTCTTCGTAATTTTCAGCCAGCTTATCAAGAGCTTCGTCGGCTGCTTTTTCATCAACTGTTACGCTTTCTTTTTTTGCAACTTCTTTAAGAACTAGAGCAACTTTTACTCGTGTCAGGGCGCCCTCGGCCATGTCCAATTTAAGATCAGCCAAGCCTTTTTTGATTTGTTTCAGATATTCATCAAAGTCCATTCCGCGCTGGGTAAGCGAGTGCTTTAGCTCAGTAATCATTTGCTCAATTTCTTGGTTTACAAGTAAATCTGGAATTTCCTCAAAGTCAGATTTTTTAGCAATCAACTCGAGTACTTCTCTGTCTTGGCGCAAGTCTTCTTCTTTTTCGTTTTCAATTCGTAGATTTTCTTTTAATTTTTCATCCAAATCGGCTTTGTCTTTTAGTCCCAAAGTTTTGGCAAACTCATCGTTTATTTCCGGCGCTTCAAGTTTAAAGATTTCCTTGAGCCCAACATCAAAATCAATATCCTGTCCTGCCAAATGCTTTTGAAAGTTTTCAGTTGGGAATTTTAAAGTGAAGTTTCGTTTGTCGTCTTCTTTCATTCCTAAAATTTCATCGATAAATCCCGGAATAAAGTAATCCTCGCCAGTGTAAATGCCGTGGTCTCGGCCTTCCCCGCCTTCTAGTACCACACCGTCCTTTTTCATTGTTAAATTAACAACAGCTTTGTGACCTTTTTTCAAAACAGTTTTTTTAGCGGCTCGGATTTCCTTAGTTTGCATTTGAGTAAGATCTTTGCCGGCGCGCTGGATCATTTCCTTGCTTGGTTCAACATCATTTTTTTCAACTTTTAAATTATCGTAGTCAGCTAGTTTTTTGATTTTTGGCATTAGCGATACTACGGCAGTAAAAATCATTTCATTTTCCGGTGCCAACTTGATCATATCGAAAAACGGTTGTCCGACTGTGTCTAAATCTTCGGCCAACATTGCTTCAGTGAAGGCGGCGCGAATCAGATCTTCTGTAGCCGCTTCCAGAACTTGCATCTCACCAAGCCGCTGTTTGATGGTTTCATAATCAGCTTTACCCGGACGAAATCCCGGAATGTCAGTGTGCTCGGCCAAGTGCCTAGCGGCGTGTTTCATCGCCTTGGTAACAGCTTCGGCTGGGACCGTGATTGTAAAAGTGACTTTGTTGTCTTTTGTTTCGATTATGTAGGACATAGATAGATTTTAGAGATTAGACTGTTAGACCAATAGAGTTTTCAGAAGTCGAGTTCTATTACTCTAAACCTCTAATTTCTAATAGTCAAAAACATGCGGAGTATAGCGAAATGTGGGGATTTGTCAACGATTAGTAGAGGTAATAGATAATAGCAGGATAGAGGGAATAGAGGTTTAGGATTGACAAAACAGTAAAATAATTATATAAATTGTTGTCACAACGACATCCGCACTGGCCGGTTTGCCAGATCGAGGGAAAAAATGAAACGTTTTCTGATGATGCTCGTGCTCGGCCTGCTGGCAGGGTGTCGTTACATGCAGGAACAACGGGCAGAGATGATGTCTGTCTGTTCTGGTGTAAAGACCGAGGTCTGGTCGCAGGACAGGATGTTCTGCGAGGGCGGCATCAATGAACTGTATGCGGGGAATAGGTCAGTGCGTCCGTGCCTAATCGGCGCCATTCCCGGCTTCTGTGCCGAGGAAGATGACGGGCTGATGGTCTACGCGATATGACTCGTAGCTCGATATTCATTCCTGCGGGCTTCGAGGATCAAGTCCGTAAGTCCATCGTCTACATAGACGAATTGTCACCCCAGCTCCCGATTCCCGCTGGGGCGTCGGATGAGCCAGAAAACGACTGGCGGGGCACGACGCCAACGCCCTAAGCGCGTACAGCGCACCTAGGAACAGCGCGTTCCACCGGGGTGCGCTGTTTTGTTTTTACGCCCTCTTAACCCCCCCCAGTTACGGGGGAGACCGATCGAATACGAATAAGCCTGAGGCAGTATCTTGGGCCTCAACTCTAACCATTAAATGACGATCGTCAGATAATGGTTAAGGTTGGTGTTTTGAAAATTCTCAAATTTAAAATAACGCAAAGCGCCCGGGTTACCACCTTCGCGTAAGGGAATTTACGACTTCGGTGGTAACCCGGGCGCTGATGTGGGGTTAAACAATCAAGGCAATAATCAGAAGTGCTACAATGTTCAAAATTTTAATCATTGGGTTGATTGCAGGACCGGCTGTGTCTTTGTAGGGGTCACCAACTGTGTCACCGGTTATGGCTGCATCATGGGCAAATGATTTTTTTCCACCGTAGTTTCCCATCTCAATATACTTCTTAGCGTTGTCCCAAGCTCCACCACCGGTAGTCATTGAAATTGCCAAAAAGAGTCCGGTGACAATCGATCCCATTAAAAGTCCACCAAGAGCTTCTGGTCCAAGCAGTAGTCCGACTAGGATTGGAGCGATGATCGGAATAAGAGCAGGAATCAACATTTGGTTCAAAGCCGCCTTGGTTACGATATCAACGGCCGCACCGTATTCCGGCTTACCTGTTCCGTCCATAATTCCAGGAATCTCTTTGAACTGACGCCTCACTTCTTGCACAACTGCTCCGGCTGCTTTTCCAACAGCCTCCATAGCAAAAGCTGCGAACAAGAATGGGAGTAAACCTCCAATCAATAATCCAGCCACGACATATGGGTTTTCAAGTGAGAATGAAAATTCGTATCCAAGTTTTGATAACTCTCCGGTGTAGCCGGCAAAAAGCACAGTTGCAGCTAATGCGGCTGAAGCGATTGCATATCCTTTTGTAACTGCTTTGGTTGTGTTTCCAACAGCGTCCAGCGGATCGGTTACATCACGAACCTCTTTTGGAAGATTTGCCATCTCAGCAATTCCACCGGCGTTATCTGTGATTGGTCCGTAGGCGTCTAGCGTCACAATAATCCCAGCAAGTGACAACATACTCATAACAGCCATAGCTGCCCCGTAAATATCGGCTAGCCAATATGATGTCAAAAGTCCAGCCACGATTACAAGTACGGGTAGTGCAGTTGAACGCATTGAGAGCGCTAGCCCGGCAATAATATTTGTTCCATGACCGGTTTCTGATGCTTTGGCAACATTTTGTACCGGCTTGTAGGCGATTGATGTGTAGTATTCAGTGATTACAACCATGAGAGCTGTTACTGCAAGGCCAACAAGCAGTGACCAGTAAATTGACATGGCGTCGATTCCTTCTATGCCACCTAAGATCCAGTTTGTTAATGGATAAAAGGCTGCAGCTGATAATACTCCAGCAACAATCAATCCTTTGTAAAGCGCTGGCATGATTGCCTGGCTTTTTCCAAGTTTAATAAAGTTGACGCCAACTATAGAAGCAATAATCGCCACCGCTCCGACTGCTAGTGGAAAAGTAATAATAGCTTCGATGTCTCCAAAAACTAGAAGGCCAAGAAGCATGGCAGCTACTGTTGAAACTGCGTAAGTCTCATAAAGATCGGCAGCCATTCCAGCGCAGTCACCAACATTGTCACCAACATTGTCAGCAATAACAGCCGGGTTGCGGGGATCATCTTCTGGAATTCCAGCCTCAACTTTTCCAACTAGGTCAGCTCCAACATCGGCAGCTTTGGTAAAGATTCCTCCGCCAAGTCTGGCGAACACTGAAATTAATGATCCTCCAAACCCAAGACCAATAAGGGCACTGATGTCATGGGTAAGGTAGTAAAATCCGGAGATTCCAAGCAGGCCAAGGGCCACTACAAAAAGACCGGTGACTGTTCCACCTTTAACTGCAACATTTAAAGCTGCAGCCATTCCATTTTTTGCGGCTTCGGCAGTTCGAACATTGGCGCGAACCGAAACCATCATACCGATGTATCCGGTCAGTCCAGATAGGACCGCTCCGACAACAAACCCGAAGGCGGTTGTCCAATTAAGAAAGAACCCGAGTAAAAAGAAAATCACGACACCGATAATTGCGATAACGCGATACTGACGGGCCAGGTAGGCGTTTGCTCCTTCTTGGATAGCAAGCGCAATCCCTTTCATTTTCCCTTCACCGGCAGGGAGTTTCATGATCGAAACGATCAAGAAGATGGTGTAGATGATTGCGGCTAATGCGACAATCACTGAAAGTGTTATTACATTCATAGTGTCGACATCATACGAATGTCAGGGGCTAGTTGTCAATTGATATTTATTGTTATTTGTATAATATTAGCTAATTATTGTCTAAAATCAATTGACCTTCAGACTAAAAAATGATATATTGTTTTTTGTAATTAAAGTATAATCAGCTCATATAAAAGAGAAGACAAAGCAAATATTTGTTTCAATTTCTTTGAAGGTGATTCGCCTTTTTGTCAGAATCAAGCCTTATTTTTTAAAAACTTTAAAAAAGATTTTTTCCCCACTAAAGAAAATATTGATGGTCCTGGTTATAATTTTGTTGCCGATCTATCGATTACTTTCAATTGTCAGACGCAACTTATCAAGAATTTATCGGCCAGCTAAAAACAAAATGATGGCTGTTATTGCAAACCGTTACTTGGTGCATGCCATAATGGCGATTATTGTTTTGGCAACGGTTGCGCTTAACTTTCAGACAACCGATGTTCGAGCTGAATCATTTGGGGAAAGAAGTCTGCTTTATGAATTAGTAGCCGGAAACAATCTCGAGATTATCGAGGAATATGCTTCAGACACAACGGCAGTCGAATTAACCGGAAGTAGCTATCAAAATCAAGGAACGCTTTCGTCGCTCGCCTACGGTATAAGCGACATCGCCACCAAAGACGCATCAGTAACATTTATTGGCGGACACTTGGTTTCGATTCCTACGACTACCGAAACACCGTCAACGGCCGCACGATCAAATGTTGAGAAATATACAGTTCAGGGCGGAGACACTTTGTCTTCCATCGCAAGTAATTTCGGGATTTCAATTAATACTCTTTTGTGGGCAAACAATTTAACTGTTCGTTCAGTTTTGCAACCGGGGGATGTGCTTGCGATTTTACCAGTTGATGGTATTACTCACACAGTTAAGAGCGGGGATACTATATCGAGCATCTCTCAAAAATATGATATCGATCAGGAAACAATTACTGATTATAATGGGATCTCGACTGGTGATGTCTTGGCAGTAGGAGACGAACTATTAATCCCCGGAGGGGAGAAGCAGATAGCGTCAGCATCAAGTAGCAGTGCCATTGGTCGGATATTCACACCGCCTTCAGTTTCATCTCCAACAACAACCACAAGTATTTCAACCGACTCAGCTTCCAGCAGCGGCGCAATGGTTTGGCCAACGGACATGTATGTGATAACGCAATACTATGGTTGGAGCCACAATGGACTTGATATTGATTGTGGATACGATAATGACAACTATGCGGCTGACGCCGGTTATGTTTCCTATGCTGGTTGGATGAACGGCTATGGTTATTTAGTTGAGATAAACCACGGCAACGGAATTGTAACCAGATATGGACACCACGCCTCTTTATATGTGGCACCGGGCGATTATGTATATGCCGGGCAACCAATCGGTCGCTGCGGAACAACAGGGCGATCAACCGGAACTCACCTTCACTTTGAGTTGCGGGTTAATGGAAGCACTAAAAATCCTCTTGAATATATTAGATAGACGAGCGAGTATCCATTCTGTATTGAAGGGCCTCGGCGAGATGAGCGACGGTGATGTCGCTTTTTTCGTCCAAATCAGCGATAGTGCGGGCAACTTTTAAGACCCTAGTGTAGGCTCTGGCAGACAAATATAATTTATCAACGGCCTGTTTCATAATACTCAGACACTCACCATTTAGCTGGCAGAAATTTGACAGGTCAGCTGATCGCAGCTGGCTATTTTGCATAACATTTATTTCTTTGTAGCGATTAATCTGAACATTTCGCGCCAGTTGCACTCGAGACCTAATCGAATCTGAATTTTCTGAAGTAGATATCCTGGTTAATTTATCAAAATCAATTCTTGGCACTTCGACTGCTAAATCAATTCTGTCCATTAGCGGACCGGAAATTCTTTGCTGATATTTAATAACTTGATTTGGCGTGCAGGTGCATTGTTTGCAAGGATCGTTTAAATAACCACACGGGCAGGGATTCATCGCGGCAACTAAGATGAAATCCGCTGGGAATTGTAAGGTGCCAGCCGCTCGGGAAATAGTTACAATTCCGTCTTCCAGTGGTTGGCGAAGATTTTCAATAGTCTTTCTAGAGAATTCCGGAAATTCATCAAGAAATAAAACGCCATGATGAGCGAGCGACACTTCGCCCGGCCGAGGCCAAGACCCGCCACCAATTAATGCCACGGCAGAGCTGGTATGATGTGGCGTTCTAAACGGTCGATTATTCATTAAGGCATTTTTACTTCTTCTTATTCCGGCGATTGAATGAATTTTTGTAACATCGAGTGACTCTTGAAATGTAAGCCGCGGTAGTATCGAAGGCACGGCACGAGCGAGCATTGTTTTTCCAGACCCGGGTGGGCCTGTCATTAATATATTATGTCCACCAGCGGCTGCAATGCTCAGAGCTCTTTTAGCGTGTTCTTGGCCTTTTATGTGGCTCATGTCGTCTCCGCCGTAAGTCTTAAAAGATTTCGGTTCACCGGTGTGAGGGCAAGTGGGCATAATTGAATGTCCTAGAAGACAATCGACTAGTTGTGTTAAAGATGACATTGGATGGACATCAACGCCTTTAACTAACGACGCCTCAGCAGCATTCTCTTTGGCAACGATTATTGATCCAATTTTTTGTTCTTTGCACATTGTCGCTGCGAGCAATGCTCCATCAACCGGCCTTATACTTCCGTCCAGGGCTAATTCACCCAAGAAAGCCATTTGATGTGTTTGTTTGATGTCTTTAATTAGCCCGGAAGCTAGCAGAATACTGATTGCAATTGGCAGATCATAGGCCGGCCCCTGTTTTTTAATATCAGCTGGCGCTAGATTGATTGTTATTCTGGTTCTTGGAAATTCAAATCCGCTATTTTTAATTGCCGCCCGAACACGCTCGCGTGATTCAGAAACAGCGGCGTCGGGTAGCCCAACCATTAAAAATTTTGATAAACCTCGCGAAATATCAGTCTCGATTTTAATTGGAACAGCCTCAAGACCAATATTGGCCGAGGAATAAACAAAAAAAGATCCCATACAACAAAATAGTTATAGGGAGTGAAATTAATTAGAGTTTCCGTCTCTTTTTGTATTATACCAAAATACTAAAAGTGCGCCAGTGACTATGAGGATATCTGAAATATTTATGGCGCTTGTTTGAAAGAATATAAGATAATCAGTAGTAAATCCGTTTATAATCCGGTCAAACATGTTTCCCAAGGCACCAGACAGAATAATTATCAGATAAGTACTGATATCTGGCTTTGATTGCCAATATTTGATAGCAAAAGAAATTAGCGCAAGGCTGATAACGATTGTAGCTATGATAATAATCCCCATTGGAATGGGGATATCAAAAGCAATACCTGGATTTTTATGCAGGGAAATATCAAATGGAAAACGCAAACGACCCTCATCTATTGAGAGTCGTTTGATAACCAAGTATTTAAAAAATCCATCCAAAATTGCGAGCATGACAGCGGAAAATGCCAAAATGTTGGCTTTTTTTCGGGTCATTATACTTCCTGTGTTAAGGTTTTTTTGCAGGCAATGCAAGAAGTAGAGGTTGGCCTGGCTCTCAGACGATCTTCATTAATCTCGGTATTACAATATTTACAAATACCGTAGCTACCTTCCTTGATTCTAATAATAGCGCTATCTATATCACGGACTTCTTTTTCAAGGGCGCTTTCCAGCGATAGTTTATTACTATAATCTGCTACTTCGCTAGCATTTTCGTCTTCGTCGTCGCCGTACTCTTCAAATTTAGTGGTGTAGTCAGCAACTTTCGCTTTTGAGTCTTTTACAGTAAAGCTGGAAAGCTCTTTTGTTAGGCTTTCGCGCTCCGACTGAAGTCGAGTCGCCATTTCTTCTATAAATGCTTTATTCATACAATATAAAAATTATACATGGGTGCTACAGTTTATACAACATTTTAATAAAAAGCAAAAGGACGCGATTCGTCAGACTGCTAAATAAATAGATTCTGGATCGCGTCCACGCATAGCGTGGGAGTTCGTCCAGATGTCGGGTTCTAATGAAAATGAGTAATTTTCAGCAAAACTCGACATCTGTTAACCTCGACCATGACTATGAAAAGGACAACCGCCCTACCATGCTTTGGCTCCTCACATAATCAAGCATTAATGCGTGAGGTTGCCGTGTTCAAATCCGATCCCCCAAAATAACGAACTAGCAGAGTACAGCAGTGGAGCTATTTCCCAAAGAGTGGGTCTTCGGGAAACTTCCCCTTAGTCCATCCGGCGATGCCGGATGACGGGATTGTAGAAAGAGCGATTAGGATTTCTTTGACCCTGTATAAGTATTTTATCGTTTTGAACACAAATAGTCAACATAAAAATAGCCTATGAATAAAGGCTATTTTATATTTGTGGATAATGATATTATTAGTTTTTAACAATAGCTGTGGATAAGTTTGGGATAGTTAATAGTTTATCCACAGGTTTTGCTACCAACACATTGTGGTTGTATTCTTAGCAACGGCTAGTTCTTTGAAGCGTAAAACAAATGGGATTCCCGTAGAGTAGCTCAAAGCAGATTGATCACTCGTAATTCTTTCCAAAATTTTTCGGGGATAAAGAAATGAATGGGCGTTTGCACTGCAGGTCGACTTGTTTGTGAAATCCGCTGAAGCTAGCGATGTTTTTCTATTTGAGATTGTCCAAAAGTTTGTGGTTTGAGCGATATATATGAGGTTTCCTTGTGCGTCACTTATCGTTAGAAAACTAACGCCTGATTCGGTCTCGATAGTGGAAACAAAGTTACTTGTGTCGCTTCGAATCTCAGAAACTGTTGTTCCGTCATCCATTGTCAACGCTAGCGTAGACAAATTAAATATTTTTAGCAGGTTCTGTGCGAGTTGCGCCATCTCTTGTGTATTTGTTTTTGTAGCAGGGACAGAAATATAGAACGACTCGCCGGCCTCATCGTTTCCAATTATCAGCTGAAAACCAGAAGTGGTGATTTGATTAATAAAGCTGCTAGCAGCGACATTTGTTAAAAGTGACTGCACAAGAAGTGGTAACGGCGCACTAGCACCAACAGAATAATTAGCTAATATCTCAGTGTTTGTTGCAATGGAAGTATTATATTTAATTGTATTTGTTTCACCTTGGCCAATTTTTAAACCACTATTTGATATTGAAACTGGTGAAACCCGGTTTTTTTCGCCGGAATATTCTGTCCATTCGCCGTCGTGCCATGGGTTTAGGGCGTAAATTGGATGGAGCTGAGCTTTTTCTATTAAAACATTGGTATTTATTGTGGAAATTATTGTTTTATTCCCGGAACTGTAAATTATAAAACCTGATTCATATAAATACTGGTGTTTTTGATCGCTAAGCCCAGAATCGATTGTTATTTCGTGAACAATACCTGCCTCGTCCATGTGTAGCGAGAATTCCCTATCAGACAGCAGTAAAATATCATCAAAAGTTAGCGATCTGCCTGAAATTATGGTTTCAGACCCTAAATTTTCATGCAACTGCTTAATGGTGCTTGGAGTTTTGATTATTCTTAGGGATGATTCGATTCCATTGGTATGAAAACCCGAGGTTAAATCGCGTATTATCCAGAGTCTATGAGCTCCAAGCAAAATTATAAAGACCAGCATACCTAAAAGCCATCTTTTGTACCTTAGGGCAATGGAATACCGACTTTTTGATAGCTCAGATTCTAGCGGAATGTTTAATTTTTCTTGCATTATACTATTCTACGGGATTTTTAAGATTAAATAAACAAAAAACCAGCCGTAGCTGGTTTTTTGTCAGTTTCCGAGTCGTCGGGTCAAGTTATGATCGTGGTCGGTGAGGACCTCTTGGACCACCACCTCGGAGATCTCCACCGCTTGGTCTGCGCGGAGCGCCACTTGATTCGCCTAGTTTCTGAGCCTTGGTTTTCATCTCATCTGTATAAACATTGCCTTCAGCTTTGCTCATAGAGAGATTGATCCTACCTTGGTCATCAATTTCAATTACTTTTACATGAACTTCATCTCCAAGTTTTACAATATCTTCAACATTTCCTACTCGCCATGGGGCAAGTTCAGAAATGTGAACCATCCCATCTTTTCCAGGAAGGATTTGGATGAATGCTCCGAAATCCATTAGTCGTACAACTTTACCAACAAATGCTTCACCAACTTCAACATCTCGCGTTAGGTTGTTAACCCATTCATAGGCTTTGTCAGCTGCTTCTTTATTTGAGGCTGTAATAAACACCTGTCCGTCCTGTTCGATGTCGATAGAATCAACACCTGTCTTATCAATAATTTCATTGATAGTTTTTCCGCCTGATCCAATAACATCTTTAATTTTGTCCGGACTGATTTGTAGTGTGATAATTCTTGGAGCATTTGGTGAAAGATCAGCTCGTGGTTTCGGGATTGCTTTTTCAATTACATCTAGAATTTGATTTAGAGCAATATTTGATCGTTCAAGGGCTTCTTTAATAATGTCAGCAGTTAGCCCATTAGTTTTAGTGTCCATCTGAATGGCTGTAATACCTTTGCGTGACCCGGTTATTTTAAAGTCCATTCCACCTTTTCCGTCTTCAACATCTTGAAGGTCAGTTAGAACTTTCCAATTTGTTCCATCTGAGGCAAGTCCCATAGCAATTCCCGCTACCGGTGCTTTAATTGGAACACCAGCGTCCATAAGAGCAAGGGTTGAAGCACAAGTAGAGGCCATTGAGCTTGATCCATTTGAGTTTAGAACTTCTGACACCAACCGAATGCTGTAAGGAAAATCTGCTTTTGACGGAATCATCGGCTCTAATGCTTTCTCGGCAAGCGCTCCGTGTCCAACTTCGCGTCTTCCTGCACCTCGAAGGAATTTTGCTTCACCGACCGAAAACGGAGGGAAGTTGTAGTGGTGTATAAAGCGTTTTTGTCCAACTGTTTCCATTCCGTCCAAGGTTTGCTCGTCTCCAGGTGCACCCAAAGTACAAATGTTTAGCACCTGAGTTATTCCACGAGAGAAATGACTAGAACCATGAACACGGGGAAGCAGGGCCACCTCGGCAATAAGCGGTCTGATTTCATCTAGCTTTCGGCCGTCAACTCTTTGTCCTTTTTCAAGAATCATTTTGGAAGCAATGTCTTGGGCAAAGTTATAAATCATGTCAGTTCCGATTTTGATTTCATCAGATTCAAGTTCCTTTGATTTTAGATATTCAGTTAATTGATCTTTAAGAGAATCTTTGACCTCGTATAATTCTTTTTTACTTTTAACACCTGCGCTGTAGATCTTCTCTAGAACCGGAGTCATAAACTCAGCTGCCATTTTCTGAATTTCCTCTTTGCGGGCTAGCTTTGCTTCAGCCTCATCGGTTTTTGGAGTCAAGACATCTAACTTTTCTATTCCAACTTCTTTGCGAACCCGCTCTATTAATTTGATTGCATTGGCTAGTTCTTTTGATCCTCTATCAAAAGCCTCGGCAAAGTCTTCTTTTGAAGCTTCATTACCTCGAGCTTCGATCATTACAGTTTTTTCCGCAGTTCCGGCGATATCAAGATCAAATTCGGTTGTTAATCTTTGCTCATATGTTGGATTAACCAACCAATCACTGCCGATTTTTGAAATTCGAGCAGCTCCGATTGGACCGTTCCAAGGAATGTCACTCATATGAAGTACACAGGACGCTCCGATTAATCCCAAAATATCCGGGTCGTTTTCACCATCAAAGGCAAGAACAGTTATAATCACTTGAACTTCGTTTGTCATTCGTTCATCAAAGAGTGGGCGAATTGCTCGGTCAATAAAGCGTCCAACTAAAACTGCTTCATCAGTTGGTCGGCCCTCGCGTTTAATAAAGCGTGAGCCTTTAATTCGGCCGGCTGCGTACATTTTTTCTTCGTAGTCAACCATGAGTGGGAAATATCCCATTCCTTCTTTTGAGTCGTGTGACATAACCGCTGTTGCCAAAAGAACTGTGTCACCGCATCTTACTGTGCAGCTGGCGTTTGCAGATTGCGCAAATTTGCCGGTCTCGATAGTAATATCCTTACCACCGATATTGGCCGAGAATGTTTTCTCTGTCATATTTTTTTGCCCGGGCTTTAAGGGATTTCTAGGAACCTATTTTGGATATTGCGAAGTCGACTTCTAGTCGACTGAAGCAATCTTCTTAAATGGATTGCTTCGGAAACCTCGCAATTGCCAGTAGACTTTCAGAAATCCCCTGATCTTGAGATATCTTAAGATCGTTCTTCCAGGACTTGATAATCTGAACGTTAATTCGTTCTTAGCGAGATCGTAGATTGATGATCAACGACCTTAGCCTAAAACAAATTATGGTTTTAGCGCTGTTTTAGTTTTACCGGCACGAACTGGTTTTGATTCTAGAATCAAGAATGAAGTTTTGTCATCTGATAGATTTGTATAAATATCAGCCACATCTAGCAGTTCAGATGATGTTGATTCTCGAAATGAAGCTACATGGAATATTCGACCACGGCCACGAACATAATCTCCAAGTGGGGCGAAATCCCCATCTCCTGAAACCATTACGATTACATCGAGCATGTCGACCATTCGGACAACATCAATGGCTATGCCAACATCCCAGTTTCCTTTTTTAACTCCTGAGTCATATTCTATCAAATCCTTGGCAATAACATCGATTCCATTTTTTTCCAAAGCTCCGAAAAAAGCTGATTCGTCACCGGCCTGAGTTGAAACTGTGTAAGCAAGGGCTCGAATAAGTTTTTGGTCTCCAACTGTTTTTTCAACAATCCCGGGAAAATTAACTTTTCGATTGAATAAATTACGAGCGCTGTAGTACATGTTCTGCACATCGATAAAAACGCCAACGCGTCTGGTAGATGTATCTAGCATAAAAAATTAGTTACTTTTTAAAAATTGAAAGTCCAGCCAAAATGGTGGACTTTCATTATATATTAATTGATCGCGCGGAGCTTTAGATCTTCCACCAATTGTTCGTAAGCTTTGTTGTCCTCGCGCTTTAGGTATCTCATTAAACGGCGGCGTTCAGTTACTTTCTTTATTAGTCCGCGTCGTGAGCTAAAATCTTTTTTGTGTTGTCGCAAGTGAGTGGTAAGTTCCTTTACCTCTTCAGTTAGGATAGCAATCTGCACTTGTGGTGAACCAGTATCTGATTCGTGAGTCTTGTACTTTTCGATGATTCTTTGCTTTTTGTTCTTGTCGAGCATATTTTGTTAATTTCGTCTTTTAGTCTTAGTAAAACGCTGCTCGAGCGCTAAACCATGGCTAAAAGCAATTGATTAATTATGAGCGTATATTAGCCTAATGCTTGATAATTGTCAATATTATGGCAATCATTTTATTAGTGTCGTATAGTACTCTTACTATGAGCACAAAATCAATGCTAGAGAAGTACATCAAAGAGTTTTTGGAATATTTGGAAGTTGAACGTGGACGATCGAGCAAAACTGTCCGCAATTATGATTTTTATTTGCGCCGATTTGCCGACTGGGCACTCTGGCCACACCCATCTAAAATAGAGCCCGAGATGGTGCGGAAATATAGATTGTATTTAAATCGTGAAATTGAGGGTCGAGACGAAGTGAATTTAAAAAAGAGTACGCAGAATTATCACTTAATTGCCCTTCGAGCGTTTTTGCGATATTTAGCTAGGCGTGATGTTAAATCAATGACAGCGGATAAGATTGAACTTGCTAAACAAGGAACGCGTAAGGTTGAGTTTTTAGAAGAAGATGAACTACGGCGGATATTTGGGGCTCTTCAAGACGCGCCGGGCATTATTGGCAAGAGGGATAGAGCGATTGTGCGTACTCTTTTTTCAACAGGACTGCGTGTTTCCGAGCTTGCTAACTTAAAAATCGACAATATTAATCTTCGGCGGGACGAGTTTACAGTTAAAGGCAAAGGGAGCAAACACCGAGTGGTTTTTTTGTCAGATGATTCCAGAAAAGCCATCAAAGAGTATTTAGATGCCAGGCACGACACATCTCCATACTTGTTTGTCGGTCACGATCGCGCCAAGACTTCCAGAGGATCGATGCCGGTTTCACCACGATCAGTGCAAAGAATTATGGAAAAGTATGCTTCAGCCGCGGGTATCACCAAAAAAATAACTCCACACACTTTGCGTCATACATTTGCCACTGATCTGTTACGCAATGGCGCTGACATCCGTTCAGTTCAGTCCATGCTTGGTCATGAATCGATTACTACCACGCAGGTTTACACGCATGTGACCGATAGACAGCTCCGAAAGGTTCATAAAAAGTATCACGGTAAAGCGTAATAATTATGAAAAGATTGGACGACATCAAAAAATATTACATTTTTCGCGCTTTAATTAAGCGCTATCCCCTTCCAATCATTGCCCTTTTTATGATTGATGTTGGCGTGAGTGTTGAACAGGTCGCGTTAATTTTTACAGTTTCCGCGGTTTTGGAATTGATTTTTGAAGTACCGAGCGGGGCAATCGCCGACGCCATTGGCCACAAAAAATCTTTACTGATTTCCATGTCGGGTCAGGCAATCGCCATGGCGCTTTATCTGGGGGCCTCGTTTGAATGGGTGTTTGCCGGTCATATTTTATATTATGTTTCTGGTAGTTTGATGACCGGATCACTTTTGCTCATTTTCTTTGAGCGTCTAAAAGTTTTGGGACGCGAGCATGAGTATCGAAAGCTGCCGGCTCGAGCAAAATCAGTTTCGCAAGGTGTTGGTATTTTGTTTATGGCCACGGCCGGTTTGGCTTATATGTGGCAATGGTGGCTTCCGTTTACAATTGGTATTTTACAATTTGTGTTAGCCGGCGTTTTGATTTCAACTTTTGGGAAAACCGCCAATGCATCTGCCGTTAAGTTTGATCTTTACTCACTTACTTGGAAACAAATTCGAGAAGCGTTAAAGATTTTTTCAACAAAACCGGTAGTGCTCTGGGCGCTTTTGCCGGTGGCATTTTTTACAAGCGCCATGGATACTTTTCATAACTTTGATCAGATTTTACTTTCCAATTTCGGCTTAACCGCCGTGCTTATCAGTTTTGTTTATGTTGCCAAACGATTTGTCGGTATGTTGGCACCGTTTCTGGGCGGTTGGCTGACAAAAAAAGGCGTCAGTGACGCTTGGATTTTTAGCGGTGGCTTGCTGGCGAGCGGTTTGGTGGCAATGGCGCTTGGATTAATTACTAATCCTATCATTTGGATAGGTCTAATGCTGATAGCGATGGCGCTTTATATTGCTTTGGGTATTGTCAGCAATGATGTTATAAATCATCAAATAGATAGCGGAGCGCGGGCGACCGTACTTTCATTTGGTCATCTGGCTTCAGGAATAGTTCATACAGCCGGAGTAGCCGGGGTCGGGGTTTTGCTTGGGGTCCTTCCCTTGCAGGCCGCGTTGTTGGTTTGGGGGATTGTGATATTTATATTTTTACTTTTGGTGATTACCCCAATGCACCGAGCGATCAGTCGCGCTTGATAAGTTGGTAAAAGTTTAATTAAAAAAAATGACGCACCCGAACGGCGACGGATGCGTCGTCGAGGGGGTGCGTGACTACCGGATCTACCGGATCGTGACCCTCGAGGCGGGCTTGGTCCAGGAGTTCAGGTTGAGGTAGGTGCCGTACCACTCGAAGTCTTCGCCGACGTACTTGTAGTTGGTGAGATCTTGGAGATTGGTACCGATCGTCACGGCCTCGGCATCTCTGCTGATGTCGCAGACGAGGGTCACCGAGCCGGTGGACTTGAGGATGCGGAAGGACACGTTGCCGTCGCCGTCGGGTAGCGAGTTGGTGTTGTACACCACCTCGTCGTTCTCGTCGGTCAGCCAGCAGATGTCGATGGCGTCCTGCACCACCGTCCGCACCGGGGCCGTCCGGACGTCGTGCTGGGTGTAGCCGTAAATGTCCGAGATCCAACGGCACGAACCGATGGAGTCGCACTCGGGCACCAGCATGGTGAAGGTGATGTTGCTGGTGGTGCTGTCCTGGGGGAAGTGCCAGGTGATGAACTCGACCGCGCTGTCGCCAGGGCCAGCGATCTTCGTGCCGCCCGTGTGGGCGGGCTCGCCCAGGCTCGAGGGGCCACTCTGCTGGTTGGCGCAGGCGGCGAGCAGGGTGGCGAGAGCGATCTGGATCAGGTTGCGCATGTTGGCCTCCTTGGCCGTGTTGTGAGGGCAGTGGAATACTACCACTCGACCGAGTAATGTATCACAAAAACAGCCTTTTGTCAAGGCATTTAGGCCAAAAATACGCATAAAAGTGCGTATTTTGTGCAATTTGAGAAAATTTCCTGATTGTAAATCAGTCGCGCTTGATAATATAAGCGACTTGAGATTCAACATCCTCCGGTTTGTCGCGTCGGTAAGAAAAATAATCTTGATTACAAAATGTACACTCGACAGTTCTGTGTATGTTTTTGTTTTGGAGTCCGGCAGAAATTAGTTGTTTAACAATAATGCTTTGAAGATCAATAAAAGTTTTTTCTTGGTGATGAATAATGGCATCTGCAAATTCATGAAATTTACTTTCAACATCAGCCTTAACCTCAAAGTGGCAGCTCATCAAATGTGGGCCGATGTAAACCTCAATCTCGGCTGGATTTGATAAATACTCACGCGCCATGGTTTGTGTAACTTCGCTGACGATATTTTGAAGCACTCCCCTCCAACCGGCGTGAGCCAGACCGATAGCGCCGTGGTTTTTATCAATAAAGAAGATTGGAACGCAGTCGGCAATTGTGATGGTCAGGCAAGCATTAGTTAGATTTGTGACCAGCGCGTCTGTGCCGGAAATTATTTGGCCAAGGTTTTTATTATTGACCAGTACGACGGTTTTTCCGTGAGCCAGCAAGCCGGAGGTGATGTTGGCCGGATCGATTTTGAGTGCTGAAAAAAAGACAGCTCGATTTTTCATTGCTTCCTCGCCAGCTAGCAGGCGCATTTGTTTATCTTGTTTTTTTGAGGTGCCGAAGAGGATATTCATAAAAATAATTATACACGAAATCGAAAAATGTGGTCGCTTAAAATGTGGTCGCTTAGTGACCACATCAGCTCGATTGACGGATTATCCTATTTCTGTTATGTTTGAGCGTCGTTTCCACTCGGATCGGCAACCCCACGGCTGGGATCAGCCGACCTCTGGAGGAATCCATGAACCTGCCCTTGCCCGTCACGCTCTACATCGGCACCACCGCTCTGTTCATCGGGACAATCTACAACCTGATCAACTGGAACGTGATGCGCTACTACCTGCAGTGTGAATACCCGGAGCAGTCCGAGAAGGTCATGTCGCTGATGGTCTTCAACAAGGCCCTCTTCGTCTTTTGCCTCATCTTCTTCGCGATGTCGCCGCTGCTGTGCACGAGTGTCTTCGAGCTGATGGCTACCCTCCTGCTCGCCGTCCCGATAGCCCTGATCTGCTGGCTCTTCTACAAGATCTTTGCTCACCTGCACAAGAAGGTGGCGACGGTTCAGCAAGAGGTGAAGTAATGGCGCCTCGACTTCCCGAGCCTCACATCTTCGGCCAGGGCGACGCGCTTGCGTGTCTCGTCATTTGGCTAATGGGCGTTCTGATGCTCCTGGTCTTCGGAGTCGATTGGTACCAGCAGGGATCGCCAGACTGGTTCCTCGCCCTGCTGACCTTCGGTAGCATTGTGGCCCCCTTCGGCCTGATATTGTACAAGGCCATCAAGCAGATCAGGTACGAGGAATGGCGACAGAAGTCTAGCTCGCACACCCGTGACAGCTAGGATATAGCTCACCTGCGTGAGTTCTCCTGCTGACGTGGGTGCACCCCCACCCGCCATTGCTCCGAGAGCGACGGCGGGTTGTTTTTATAGCCGATTTTATTTTTGAAAAGAAAATGTGGTCGCTTAGTGACCACATCTGATCTCAATTCAACCGTTAATGAGGGTTCTTCGTACAAACGAAAAACACCAGCGTATTCGTTGGTGTTTTTCTGGGGCGAGTAGAGGGAATCGAACCCTCATTAACGGTACCACAAACCGCTGTCCTAGCCGTTGGACGATACTCGCCATTTATCTGTTCGCTTTGAAATTAAGCGGTCTGCTTTGTTAAAAACTTGTGCTCGTCCTCGCCGTACATTTCAGTACGTCTCGATCGTGCTCGGTTTTTGCCTAGCATCCCATCCTAATTTCTTTGCTCACTAATTTTGAATGATCACAATTTTCATTGGCTGTGCTCCGGCTATAGCTCCTAAGGAGCAAAGGCTGGTACTCCCGGAGGGAATTGAACCCCCATCAAGGCCTTAGAAGAGCCCTGCTTTATCCATTAAGCTACGGGAGCTTATTTTGGCAGTTGCGGAAGGAATATACATTATTTTATAGATAAAATCAAGCCTTTTCTTGAGGCACGATAATATGGCTAATTTTGCAAAGATTAGATATGATTTATATAGCGAGTGTTGTGGAGCGCTCGCGCTTCGGACCGTCTTGCGTGTGGAACCCGGGGAAAAGATGGTAGACCTTCCGGAAGATCCCCCAAGATGGCTCGTCTTCTTTTTTTGCTCAAAAAATCGTACAATGCAGTTATGAAATCAAAGAAAATATTCCTAGTTTTAGATGGAAATGCCCTTCTTCACCGCGCTTGGCATGCAATTCCACCACTCACCACCAAAGATGGCCGAGTTGTGAACGCTGTTTATGGTTTCGCAATGGTGATAGAAAAAATGCGGGACGAGTTTAAGCCCGACTATATGGCTGTAGCCTGGGATTTACCCGGCAAAACTTTTCGTCACAAAGAATTTGAAGCTTACAAAGCGCATAGGGAAAAAAAGGCAGACGAGCTTTATGCACAAATCGGTTGGATTCAGGATTTGCTTGATATCCACAGCATCCCTTCAATTTCAGCCGAGGGTTTTGAAGCTGACGATGTCATCGGAACGCTGGCCAAAAAGTACGGCCCCAAGTCAGATTTAAAAGTGATGATTATCACCGGCGATATGGATGCTTTGCAACTCGTTGATGATGATGTCGAGGTGGTTGCGTTTGTAAAAGGGTTATCTGAAACCAAGGTTTATGATGAAAAAGCTGTAGTTGAACGCTATGGCTTAAAGCCAGATCAGTTAATTGATTTAAAAGCTTTGATGGGCGACAGCTCTGACAATATTCCCGGCATCGAGGGAATCGGTCAAAAAGGCGCGACAGAGCTTTTAAAAGAATTTGGATCAATTAAAAATCTTTTGTCAGCCCTTAAGGATGGCAAGATTGCTCCGCGTTACGCCAAAAAACTTGAAGGTCAAGAAAAAACAGTGGCGCAAATGCAAAGACTGGTTACAGTGGTGCAGGATGTCAAATTAAAGGATTTTAAAATCAGTGATGCCAAAGTGCAAGAGCCAAATGTTGAAAAGCTGATTGCGTCTTATCGGGATTTGGAGTTTAAGCGCTTGTTGGAAAAGTATCAAGGGGGGGGTGAAAGGGGTAAAAAGGGTGATATGGGTGACATTGATTATGGTGATCATGGGTCAAAGAAGGGAAAAAATATATCGGTTGTGGATTTGTCCGAGCTTAGAAAAGAAGAACTTGTTATTTACATCGAGCGCGGACAGCCGGATCTGTTTGGAGGCGAGACCAAAACAATTGTTTTGTTTGACGGAAATAAATCTGCGGTTCTGGAATCACCGGACGAAAAACAGCTCGAGCAAGTTCGATCCTTGCTATCTAAAGTAAAACTTTTGATCGGTCATGATCTTAAAGAGATTTTTCACGCCCTACCTCCTACCTCCTACCTCCTACCAACCTTCGATACTAAATTATCCGCCTATTTACTCTCAGCCGGCAGTCGCGCCTATGATCTTGATGAATGTGCCAATGACTTTTTAAGTGGAACTCAACTTCCCAAATCAGCTGTTGCCAAAGCAGAGCTTGTTTATCGTTTACACAAAGCCTTGCAAAAAGAGTTGGAAGCTGAAAAATCGTTAAAGCTGGCGGGAGAAATTGAGTTCCCTCTTATTTCGGTTCTTTATCAAATGGAACTTGATGGCATTGAAGTTGATAAAAAACATTTGCATAATCTTTCAAAAACTTTTGGTGAGCAATTGGATAATTTAACAAAAGAAATTTACAAAATCGCTGATCAAGAATTCAATATCAATTCACCGGCGCAATTGGCTCAACTTTTGTTTGAGGATTTGGAATTGCCGACCAAGGGAATCAAAAGAACAAAAAGCGGCTACTCAACCGCTGCCAGTGAGTTGGAAAAATTGTGGGATGCGCATAAAGTTATTCCAATGATTAGCGAATATCGTGAGTTTTCAAAACTAAAATCAACTTATATCGATGCCTTGCCAAAGTTGATCAAAGAAGACGGTCGAATTCACACTACTTTTAATCAAGCCATAACCGCCACCGGTCGTTTGTCATCGTCTGACCCGAATTTGCAAAATATTCCGGCCAGATCGGAAATGGGACAGGAAATTCGCAAGGCTTTTGTGGCGCCAAAAGGAAAAGTTTTATTTGCGGCTGATTATTCGCAGTTTGAGCTTAGAGTGGCGGCCGTGATTTCCAAAGACAAAGCTTTTTTGCAGGCATTTAAAGATGGAGCTGATATTCATCGACGAACAGCGGCGGAAATTTTAGGTAAAAAAGAGGATGATGTTACCAAAGAAGAGCGTTACGCGGCCAAGGCAATCAATTTTGGAATTTTGTACGGAATGGGGGTGCGTAATTTGGCCAAGGCAACCGGATTTTCTCAAGAAGAAGCGCGTGAGTTTATTCAGCGTTATTTTGATGTTTATCCGGGGATTCAAAGTTATATTGATGAGGCCAAAACCAAAGCTCATCACGACGGCTATGTTGAAACTTTGTTTGGCAGGCGCAGGTATTTGCCTGATATCAAATCCGGAATTCAGATGTTAATCGCCTCGGCCGAGCGCATGGCCGTGAATATGCCGGTTCAAGGGACACAGGCTGATTTGGTAAAAATGGCTATGCTCGAAGTGGCTGAATGGATTAAAAAATCCGGCCTTGATGTGAAAATGCTTTTGCAAGTTCACGATGAATTAGTCTTTGAAGTTGCTGAAAATGATCTGAAAAAAGTGGTTCCTGAAATCAAAAGAATTATGGAAGCCATTTGGACGGCTGATGTGCCGTTGGTGGTTGATTGCGAGGTTGGAAAAAATTGGGGAGAGATGAATGATTTTGAATAAGATTTTTTTAATAAAAAGATGCGCCCGCCAGCGAGAAGTGGCGGGCGCTTTCTCGCGAGCGGGCTAGGTGCGGTGTCTCGGCAGGTAGTAGAAGATAATTGTCGTCGTGTAGACGGTGAAGTATACCACTGCCCAGGCTTTGATATAGCCGTCGTGTGTCACGAAGGCATATGCAAGCCAGAAGATGATGCTCGCCTCGAAGGAGGCCATGAGTTCTATCGAGACGCTACCACGGGTTCGGTTTTTCCAGATCTTGTAGGGCTGATCGGCAGCGATGATCGCGCCAAGCCACGATAGACCCAGGAACACTTTGCCGATGTCCCAATAGGACACGATGAGCGATGTGGTCAAGGCGATCACGAGCGTCCATTCCTTTTTGCTGAATCCCGCGTTTGCGCGGTAGAGCAACGGAAGCAAAATCAGGTAGAATGGGACGCGTAGAAATGACTGCATCAAAATGGCCAGTTTGCCGGCGCTGAGTCCGTACAGGTAGTAGCTTGCGAACATGAACATGAAGCTGATGCTCCAGATCACAGACACGGATTGTCCGCCGCGCTTTTTGACCATCTGGATCTGTTTGTACAGACCCCAAGACCCTAGCAGGCCGAAGATGGTCGTGAACACAAAGGTGACAGTGATGCCGTTGAGTCCGAATTGGTCGAGCTCAACGAAGTGCCTGCGAACAAGATTGAAAGCAGGGGAAGCGTGCTCGAACATTTCGACTCCTATGTCGAATGGTTAATCTGTCGACAAGAAAATATATCATAAATAGGCGTATTTGTCAATCAATCATGGTAAAATGCTCTTATGAAAAAACCCACTTTTAATCACGAACGAGAGCTAATATCGAAAGGATTTCGAATGATCGTTGGTGTTGACGAGGCCGGTGCCGGGGCGCTTGCCGGGCCGGTGGTAGCCGGTGCGGTTGTGTTGCCGCTTAATTCTAGAATTGGCGACCTGAATGATTCAAAAAAGATAAGCGCTATGGGGCGCGAGCGGTTGTATTCGCTTGTTACCGCTCGCGCCCTGGCTTGGGCTGTTGGCATGGCGACAAATGAGGAAATCGACGAGATTGGAATTAGGCCGGCGAATTATTTAGCAATGCGCCGGGCGATTGAGCAAATTTCTGAGGCGGATTATATTTTGGTCGACGCTTGGACTTTGCCCGAGATCAAAATCCCCCAGCGCGGAATTATTCGCGGTGATCAAAAAATTAAATCAATTGCCGCGGCCTCAATCATTGCTAAAGTTACGCGTGACAAGATTATGTGCGAGTATCATCAAGAGTTTCCGGATTATGGGTTTGATAGACATAAAGGATATGGTACTGAGCTTCATCTAGCGCAGATCTCAAAACTCGGCCCATGCCAGATTCATCGAAAATATTTTTTGTCCAACATCCAACTTCCAACATCCAACAGCTGATGCTAAGATACTCTCATGCTGATTTTTATCTACGGTCAAAATTCATATTTATCTATAAAAAAGCTTGAAGCAATGCGGGCGCGATTTATAGAAACGCTAGATCCTTCGAAAATGAATTTTATTGAGTTTCCAAATTCTACAAAATCAAAATTCGATCTTGGTGAAATAATGCAAGCAATCCAGAGCCCACCTTTTTTGGGCGAAAAAAGAATGGTTGTAATTAAAGGTTTGCTTGATGAGTTTAGTACAAAACCAGAGGCTAAGCCTTGGATTGAATCATTAGCGCGCATTCCGGAATCAACCATTGTTATCTTATTTGAATATCTAACTGTAAAAAAAGTTGAGGCACATGCCCTGTACAAAGAATTTCAGAAATCAGAAACTGTTCATTTTTACCCGTTTGCTGATTTAACGGGAATGGAATTAAATAAATGGGCGCAGGGGTATGTCAAAGAGATTGGATTGCAGATTGATCGAAATTTATTGAATTTAGTTGTGACAATGGTTGGTTCTGATCTTTGGCAACTGTCCGGTGAGCTGGATAAATTGAGTGCCTATGCAAATGGCGAAGCGGTTTCAGAAAAAATGATTGATTTGCTGGTTCGAACAAATTCAGAGGAAAAGATTTTTGAGTTAATGGACGCGGTTGGTTCCGGTAATACAAACTTGGCGCTGAGGTGTTTGGAAAATGAACGAAATTTTGGAAATTCAGAAGGACATTTGTTTGCAATGCTTGCTCGTCAGGTACGATTAATTTTGTCAGTTCGGGACGCTTTGGACGCAAATCCAAGGGCAAACAACCGGGATATAGCGTCTGAGCTTGATATTCATCCTTTTGTTGCTCAAAAAACAATGGCTCAGGCTAATAATTATAGTCTAGAATCATTGATTAAACTTCAGAATTTAATGTACGAACTCGATCTTATGTTAAAGCGAAGTGCTGTTACGGAAAGAGTAGCGGTAGATAGGGTGATTGCTGAGATGACTGGCATTTCTTGACAGAATGGCGCATTTACAATAGACTTCCGTTGTCTCAATATCACGCTCATGATAATAAAGACATAAATTTATGCCACAATTAGCACATGCAAAAAAGGCTTTGCGACAGAGTATAAAACGATTTGAAGCAAATAAGATTGTTCGCGCCGAGATTGACTCAATGCGCCGACATTTCCGAAAATTGCTTGAAGCCAAGAATATTGACGAAGCAAAGGCAATAATTCCAGAACTTCAGCAGAAGTTGGACAAAGCAGTTGTAAAAAATATTTACAAGCAAAACAAATCAGCTCGTATAATCTCAAGAATGTCAGCGGCTTTGGCCAAGACAGTTGCAAAGTAAGCAAAAAAGACCCCTTTCGGGGCTCTTTTTTGTCTGCAGTAAACCCCGGCCGCATGTGCAGTCGGGGATATGAAGTTCAGAGCGGAAAACGCTCATCGAGGATTTTCATTACTTCCTTTTCGTCATTTTCGTCATTGCCCTGAAGAATGGTGACAGCGAGCGTGTGTTCGAGCTCGCTGATCGGCCGCCTACCCGGGCCGTTGCTGGTATGAAACGCCCATAGCGGGACGTCCGCGCTTACTGCTCGAACATCTTTCTGGAAATCCCAGAAGACGCCGGCTGCTTCTTCGCCGTTTTCATAACGGCCACTTTCTGTCCACGGAATTTTTGGCCTGATTCTGTGCCAGGCCCACCTTGCGACAAGTATTTCTACTTCTCGCAGCGCCTCTTGCAAGGCGTTGAATTCCCGTAATTCCATCTTTTACCTCTTTTTTTGAAAAGGCATGTCACCAGTAAAAACTGCTTAAAAAGTCGGGCCTATCTAATTTTATCTGCTAAAGCGCCTGAGCGGCACTTTTTTTTGGAGGCCGCGGAAAAATGAGCTAGACCCAGTCAATAAGTTCTTCTTTTGAAAAACACATTGATCGGTCGGCGTGCACACAAGGGCGCACGCCGCGAGTGGGGCTCTAGATGGCGTGGACAAAAACCACGCCGATCCAGGTCGAGTAGACTCGACTTCGAGCTTCGCGGTGAAGCTCGAAGGGATCGATCTTCAGGCCATGCTCTACCGGGGTGCCTTCCACCTCGGTGAGAAGATCCATCTGCCGATGAACTTCATCGGCAGTTTTTCCGGTAAACACCACCGGCTCGTCGACGATGCCGTCGTTCTGCCTGCAACACTGAACGCTGATGACGGCCCGGAAGTTCTGACCTTCCTTGACCTGGACATCCGCGCTTTTGGCGCGGACACCCGGCGTGGCATAAAACCACGCCTTGGCCATCACCTTGAGGACACGGAACACACATGCGTTGTATTCTTGTCTGAATTTCGTACAGGGCGCCACATTCAGGAGAGAGACCTCACATGTAACGTTCATAACTGCCTCCACTTGTCGATTGATTTCGACCGATCAAAATATCAATAAATTCTACTTTTGTCGAGAGTAGACTATAAATAGAAATTTAGTATTGACAAAATTTAGCGAATATTATATAAATAAAGTGTCGTTATTATTTCCACAAAATATGCTTGAAACAACACTTCGAGATCTGAATTTTACAGAAAAAGAAATTGCAACCTATCTTGGTTTGCTCGAGCTTGGTGAGGCAAGAGCCGGAGAAATTGCTAAAAAGGCAGACCTTAACCGTACAACTATGTACGATATTCTTAGCTCTTTAATGAAAAAAGGCTTGATAAGCAAAAATATAAGAGGTAATCAAACATATTTTGAAGCGCTAGAGCCAAAACGACTCTTAAGTTATATTGACCGAGAAATCGAAAACACTACGGAAAGATTAACAAAGAAGAAAGCTGAAGTTGAAAAACTTTTGCCAGAGCTTATCTCAAAACAATATAAGGATAGTACTCGGCCAAAGGTTCAATTTTATGAAGACGAGAAAGGTATGCGCGAAGCGTATGAAGATACGCTGACATCAAAAGATCCAATTCTCGCCTATGCAAACGTAGAAACAATGCACGAGGCACTTCCGAATTTCTTTCCTAAGTACTATCAGCGTCGATCGGACGCCGGAGTATTTATTAGAGCAATTCTGCCGCGCAATAAATCATCTTACGAGCGAGCTCAAAAAGATAGCAACGAAATGAGAAATACCAGGTTTTTACCTCAAAGTGATTCCTTTACACCTGAAGTAAATATTTATAACAATAAAATATTGATTGCTTCTTGGAAAGAAAAAATGGCGGTTATTATTGAATCAAAAGAGTTAGCTGATTTTCACAGAACAATATTTGAAAGACTTTGGGGCGAATTACCAACAAAGTAAACAAAAAAGACCCCTTTCGGGGTTCTTTTTTTTATTCGATCATTGGTTTATCAATTTCTTCCAAATCAATTACATCTTCCATTGTTCCGCTTGATATCTTCTCGACATCCTTGCTCATCTTTCTTAGTTCCCCACTACTTTGATTGTATTGATTCACGACTGTTCCAAGATTCTTTCCTAATTTATCGTGATAATCAGCATAGCTCATAAAATGTTTTCCAAGTTCACCAACGCGTTTTATGATTTCTTGCGTATGTTTTTCTATTTTCAGCTTTCGGAGCCCCAGGATAACAGTTTGCAAATATGCGTAAAAGGAAGTTGGGCTAACGATCATTACTTGTTTACTGAAAGCGTATTCAACAAGGCTGGCACTGTTGATTCCCGAGCCAACATCAGCGTTTAGAAGGTTATAATAAACACCTTCAGCTGGAATAAACATGAAAGCAAAATCCATTGTTCCAAGATCGGGTCGAATGTATTTGCTAGTCTCGTCAATTCGTCGTTTTACATCAGCCTTAAATTCTTTCTCGATTTTTTCTCTTTTTTCTTGATCTTGCTCTTCCATCATTCGATTGTAATTCTCAAGGCTAAACTTGGCATCAATTGCAATTATTTCATTACTTATAAAAATTACAGAGTCAGCAATTAATTTTTGTCCTGTTTTCTGATCTTCGCCAATAGAATATTGCATTTTATAGCTTTCTTTAGGCAAAACATTGCCAAGCAGTGTTTCCAGCCAATATTCACCTAAAACTCCGCGTTGTTTTGGATTTTTAAGGATATTTTGCAGATTTTGAAGTTGCGATGAAAAGTCCAGGACCTGTTTATTTGTTTCATCGAGCTTAGTAAGTCGTTCTGTTACATCTTTTACAATTCCTGAAGTTTGCTGAAATTGCTGCTGCATTGAGGAGTGAGAATGCTTTAGTCCTCTATTTAGCTCATCGTTTACGCGATCTAGCCTTTCTTGGATTTCTTTTCTTTGCTCTGATGTACCTCGGACCATCTCTTCCCTGATTTGCTGCATTTGCTCAATAATATTTTGCGATGCTTGATTGCTTGTTCCAGATTTTGATTGAAAATAGAAATAAATTGCGACAATTATTGCAAAACCTGTGATAGCAAATAGAAAATATTCCATAGTTTAGTATTACTGACTTAACCGGGATCGTTGTGAGTTGTATTTTATCATAAACAAGGCGGAGTAAGGAGCCAACTGCTTGGCTCCGCACCGCCGCGTTAGTCGTAATGTGCACATAGTGCATGTTTCACTAGCGTTGGAGATAAAATACGCGTTAGTTATAATGCTTAATAGGCATCATTATTAGAATTAGGCATAGACTTTACATACGCTTTCATATACACTATTTGCAGTTATAAATGTAGGTAAGCATTTTACGACACTTGCAACCTATTCACGTGAAACAGGTACTTTGATCAGCGATACCAGCAGCAATTGCGTTTAGGAGTATATTGATAAACGATTAAAGTCAATTTCTCAGTTCCCTGCTGAAATATTTCACCAAGCAATATGTCCCGGTAGCTCAGCTGGATAGAGCAGATCCGTCCTAAGGATAAGGCCGGGGGTTCAAATCCCTCCCGGGACACCACCGAGCCTAGCTCGGCTGTAGCTTGATGAAGCCAAAGCTCAGCTTTGGCTGGGACAACATTGTAAGAAGCTATGCGAGGTGATAGTCGAGCTCAGTTCGACCAAAGAAACGAATAATGAAGTATATAATTATGGGCCCTTAGCTCAGCTGGCTAGAGCGCTTCCATGGCATGGAAGAGGCCACCGGTTCGAATCCGGTAGGGTCCACCACTAGGTGTAAAGAAAGGACAGGAATAAATTAAGACATTTAAGATCAAGGGTAATCTCTTGATCTTATAATATGTAAATATTTAACTTTTTAAAAACAGTGTATATTATATGATTAATAAAATTATTCAATTTATCAAGACAAATATTACTTCAAAAATATATTTCGGTGGTGATAGAACGGAAGGGGCTAATAATATCAAAGACAAAACTGGCAAATTTGCTAGTGAAGTTTGGGAAAAAGTAGCTGGATATCTATTAGCAGCATTTGGACTTGTCGCTGGGCTTGCCTGGAATGATGCTATAAGGGCATTAATCGCCAGATATTATACTGTTGAAAGCGATTCATTGTTGGCACAACTGGCTTATGCAATCATTATAACAATTCTTGTAGTAATTGTTTCTATCATTTTTGTAAAATTATCTAAAAGAAACGAAAAGGAAAAGTAGAAATGTTGATTAGTTTCACATGAAATTTGTCTACGCTGTAGTAGACAAATAATATAGACACTTGTCCACAGTGGACTGAGAAATTATTGTTTAGATAATGGTTTTATCCACAGCCTAGCTTTATTATTTGGCTAAGGTTAGCAAAATATTCTTTTGACGCAAAATTGTGTTCATTCTATAATGTATTTGTATGAAGATCGGATTCCGATGGCTAGGTTTTGTACTGATTTTATCGCTGTTAATTTCAGTTGATAGTGTTTACGCTACGATGTCGTCCACAAACTATCAGATTAATTGGGACTCGATTAGTGCCGGTGGCGATGACACCAGCAGTTCCTCATCATATATTCTGAGAGACTCTATCGGACTGCAGGGAACTGGTAACTCAAGTTCAACATCATACTCAGTCAATTTTGGTTATCGGGCCGGTGTTTTTGACCAAACTGCTGATTTCACTATCTATATACAGGACCGCGCTTCTCAAGTTTCTGCAACATTGGCAACAAGTACAACTGTTACCGTTACCTCAACTTCTGGATTTGCTGATGGGGACTATATTGCTTTAGTTCAAGACGAAGGCAGCAGTCAAAATACGGCAATTGGTAAAATATCATCAATTTCTAGCCCAATTATCACTGTAGATTCATGGACATATTCAGCGGCATTGCCAGCGCCAAACGGCACAGACGATTATGTTTATTCACTTGATGCAACAACATTATCGCTTGGAACCTTAGTCCCAGGAAATATTTCAACCTCAATTATTGCCTGGGAGGTTACTGCCGAAGTCGATGACGGATTTTCAGTCTATTTTTATGAAGATCAGGATTTAACCAGTGGATCAAATACAATTGATGATGTTTCAGACGGAAGTGTAAACGGAGTTCAGGACGAATATGGTGCAAGATCATCAGATACCACTTTGGCATTATCAACATTTGATACTGTTGATACGGCGATCACATCAACTGCTCAGCAGATTGCAAGCGAGTCGGCTACCAGTTTTGATACAAGAGGATTTATTACGCTTAAAGCAACAGTTGATGGAACGGTAGCCGATGGAACCTATACTCAAAACTTAACTCTGATGTATGTCGGTGATTACTAGACTATCAATCACCGCTGTTTTATTTCTTTTACCGTTTCAGGTTAGTGCATTTGGATTATCACCGAGTGCTAAAGATTTGGAAATTAATCGGGGATCGACGGATATCATTTCTATTTTAGTTGAAAACACTTCAAACCAGGCTCATAAATATCAAGTTGATCTGCTCGAGGCACAGATTGGCGAAAATGTTGCAGATATTACATTTAGCAAGATTGGTTCAGATGATAATATATTGATTAAAACTGACGATATAATCGATGTTCCGGCAAACGACGCCAAATATTTAGAGATTACAGTTACAGCTGATAGAAATTCAAGGCCCGGGGTTTATGTATACGGTGCTGTCGTATCTGAGTTAGGGGAGTTGAATTCTGGCATTGGCATTGAGCCGGCTTTGACATCGTTAATTTTTATTACTATACCGGGTGAAATTGACGAAGATGTAGAATGGATTGATTTTTCAGCAAGCAAGTCATTTTATACTGATTTTTCTGCACAGTTTTACTTAACAGTCAGAAATAATGGCGAAAAAATTGTTCAGCCAACTGGAACAATAATCATCGAGTCAATGTTTGGCAATCCGGTTGAATTAATTAGTCTGAATCCGAATGGAAGCCGAACAATGTCCGGCCAAATTAGAACCTACGAAGAGGCTTGGGACAGTTTTTTTGCCATAGGCTATTACAGTGCTCAAATCGAAGTCCGGTCGTGGGAAGGCGGAGAAACCTATAATGATGAAATTACGTTTTTTATTCTACCAATCGAGCAGATCAGCATAGCGTTAGTTGTGCTTGTGATTCTTTGGTTGTTAGTTAGAAGACGCAAGAATAGATTATGATTCCAGGCATAAGGAAATATCTTATTTTGCCATTACTATTTGTAGCGGTTAGTTTTGGGTTTTCAGTCTACGCCGCCACTACAGTTACAGATGTTTATGATTTGCCAACAGCTCTTAAGATTAATCAGACATCAAACCACAAAATAGTTATAACTCTTTCCGAAGCAATCGACGAAGGAGAAACAATAATTATTATTTTTCCATCAAGTTTTGACACATCGTCAATTACTGAAAATGATGTTGATTTGGCAGACGATAGCACAGACTTAATAACCGCTACGGATTGTATCGGAACTGAACAGGCGTCAGTTGAAATTTCCGGCGATGTTGTGACTATTACAATCTGTGCTGGAGACGGTGGAGCAGTGGCGTCGGGTAGTCAGTTGATAGTTGAAATTGGAACAAACGCTGCTGCCAGTGGATCGGGTACAAATCAAATTGTAAATCCAAGCTCGGTCGGAACTTATTTTGCCGGTATCGCTGGAACATCGGGAATGTCAGGGTCTATTCCAATTCCAATTGTTACCGATGACGACTCTGGGGTTAGTGCTATCGTTACAGGTGATGACTCGCCTCCGAGCGGCGGTGATACGGGCACAACAGATGATACTACTCCGATTGATGATGTAACGCCGACAGATGACTCTGTCACTGATGATACAGCAACTGATGACACGACAACCGATGATGATACTACCACGGACAATACCACCACCGACGACACGACGACTGATGACACCACGACAACCGATGACGGCACAACAACTGATGGCGATACTTCCACGGATGGTGGAACCAGTACAGACGGAACAA
Organism: Candidatus Uhrbacteria bacterium CG_4_10_14_3_um_filter_41_21; assembly: GCA_002782865.1. GTDB lineage: Bacteria > Patescibacteriota > Patescibacteriia > UBA9934 > UBA9934 > UM-FILTER-41-21. The sequence goes on along the minus strand of PFJC01000022.1, from coordinate 21,454 downwards.
CCGATTCTGGAACCGATACTGATTCTGATACTTCGTCCGGTGAAACCAATAGCGACACAGGATCAGACATTAATTCCGGTGAAACAGGTACGAGTGGAGATTCCGGGGTCGGAGATAATAGAGATGTTGAGGTGGAAATAATCGTTGCCGATCAAACAATCAATCTTGGTGACAATTCGGTTGAAGTATTGCCAAACACATCAGCTCTTGTTCGAGTAACGCCGGCGGATACTGATAGCGTAGAATCTGTTACAGTATCAATTGATGAAAATAATTACGATTTGATAGAAGTATTAAATGGTATTTATGAAACTTTAGTCACTATTCCAAGTAATGATTCAACGGTTACGGTTTTGGTGGATTATGAAGATGGCGGTTCAAGTACAGATGTTGTTGTTTTGGATTCAAAACCATCAGGCTGGGTTTATGAAGTAATTGATGATGAAAGAATTGCGGTGGATGGAGCGGTAGTGATTGTCTATGAATCCGGAACGCCAGATGTGCAATGGGATGCTACAGCTTATGGTCAGAGTAATCCGGTAGTAGTTGGTTCGTCAGGCGGATTCTCTTGGTATGTTCCAAACGGCACATATATTGTGACTGCCGGAAAATCTGGTTATGAAGATTCACAAGCGACGGTTCGAGTTCGGAACAACATTTTGACAACCAGTATCGAATTGGTGCGTTTAGTTAACGAGACTGTGGCAGATGATGTAGTGATAGAAGAAACCGGCGTAGTTGCATCAGTCCAGCAGGTGGTGGAAAAAACTGTTGAAAATATTCAAGATGCAGTTAATTTTGTTAATGAAATCAGAGAATCGCCACAAATTCAGACAGTCGGTGATATAGCTCGACCGGTCACAGTAGCGGCCGCGGTTGGAAGCGCCGGAGTTTTATCAAGCTCGTTTAATCTTCTTAATTTCATTAGGTACTTATTTAGCTCACCGATACTATTTTTTGCTCGTCGCAAGCGTCGTCAGTTTGGAATAATTTATAACGCAATAACAAAAGTTCCATTGGATTTGGCAATTGTTAGGTTATATTCTGAATCAGGCAAACTGGTAAAAACAATGGTCACTGATAAAGAGGGAAGGTACTTCTTTAAAATTGATCCCGGTAAATATCAAATTCAAGTAACAAAACAGGGGTTTGATTATCCAAGTGATTATTTGAAAGGTAAAAAAGATGATGGTGAATATTTAGATGTTTATACTGGCGGGATAATTGAAGTTACTGATAAAAATGTAGTGATTTCAGCCAATATCCCGCTTGATCCAACCCAATCTGATAAATATCCAACTCCAAAAAAACTAATAGTCTCGCGTTTTCTTCGGACTTTGCAACATGTGCTAGCGCTTTCCGGTCTAATTTTAGCAGTCATAGTTGTAATTATTTCGCCAACACTATTTAGCTTTGGTTTATTGTTAATCCATGTGCTTGTTTATTCAATCACTCGTGTTCTTGCAAAATCAAAAAAGAAAAAAGGCTGGGGAATTGTGTCAGCAGTAAGAGACGGCAATCCAATTGCAAATACAGTGGTTCGATTATTTGAGCCAGAATACAATAAATTAATTGAGTCTACTTTAACAGACGGAAAAGGACGCTATGCATTTTTAGCTGGACCAAATGAATACTTTGTAACATTTGAAAGAGCCGGGTTTGATCGTCAAGAAGTGCGACCAATTGATTTTACGAAAAATGTAGAACCAAAAGTTATATCTGTTGATGTAAAGCTAGAACAAAAAGTGGTATAATATCGCGGAATCGTACTTCCGCGTGTACGCAAATTTTTGCGCAGACGTGGAGGTATGAATAAACAAACTCCGACAACACTTTTAAGAAGGATCACTACGCTTTTTGTGGTGTTGTTTGTGATTTGCTCAATCTTTGGCTTTAGCATGCCGAGGCTCATGAATGCTTACGCAGCCTCTGTACCAATCATCATTACATATCAAGGTAGAATTTTAAACCTCGCCGGCGTTCCAGTTTCAGATTCTTCATTGTCGATGAAGTTTGAGTTGTATTCAGCTTCCTCCGGTGGCTCATGTTTGTGGTCAAACTCAAGTACGAGTTGTGACGGTGACACTCCGGCAATGACAGCTGCCAGAACGATAACATTAACAGATGGACTTTTTTCAGAATCACTTGGAGATACTAGCCTCGCCTCGCCATATGCTGCAATTGATGAAACCGAGTTTACAACTGATTCATCTATTTACTTACAAGTTTATATAGGCGGTGAAGAATTAAGCCCTCGAAAACAACTAACATCAGCTCCGTATGCGATTAATGCCGATTATCTGGACGGTTTGGACTCGACAGAATTGCAGTTCTTTACTGACAGTGGTGCAGTCACATATTTAACATCTGCAACAGATGATTTTGCAATTGGTGGAACTGTGTTTAACGCCTCACCGTTTGGAGTAGATGAATCTACAAATACGGTTTACATAGGCGATGGTTCAAGTGCCAGCGGCTCGATTGTATTTAAGGCGAGCGATGCAGACACAGGCAGTCTGTCCTACTCAACTGATGACGCTTTTGTTTTTTCAGGCGGTGATATAGATGTAAGTGGCTTGTCAGCCTGGCCTTCTGCTGTTGGAACATCAAGCGGAATGTTACATGTCAACGGAACATTAACTTCTGGTGCTAGCGGAGGGACCGGTGTTTATGGTTTTCTTGGACTTAATGTTGATGTATTCAATGATTCAACTGAAACTGTGGGCTATGATCAAGATTTGATCGCAATTACCGGTGAGGCTCAAAACTCCACAAGTGGTGAGTTGAGTAATTTGTATGGTCTTTATGGAACCGCAACAAGCCAGAGTACTTCTGTCAACGCTATTGGTATTAAAGCTGTGGGTGTTTATGGCTCAGCTAAAAATTCTGGCGCAGGCGTAACCGTACCGGCCGCCTACGGAATGTTAGCTCAGGTAATTCCGGATGACGGTACAATGACTGCGGCATATGGAATTTCCGCCCAAATATTATCTAGCTCTGGCGCGATTACAACCAGTTATGCTGGCGATTTCATTAATACTTTCGAGGGCACTACTCGTTATGGCGTAAGGTCGGGCGCGTCAGGTGGAACGACGAATTATTCCGGTTATTTTTATGGAGCCCAGGTTTTTGTCGATAATAGCATTGCCCCAAGCACAGCATTACTGGTAGATGGACCGGGAGACCTGTATGTTTATGATCAGTTAGAGATTGCAGGTAATAATCAAACCACCGATGCCGTTATTAAATTAGATACCGGTAATTTAATAACCGGTGCCGGACTTATGATAAGGCGTGCCAACTCGGGCACTGATTTCACAGGATTGCAGGGGCTGGTAAACTTCACATTGGATGACACTGGGTCAAATGGAAATCTTCTTTATCTTAACCACGACGGAACGGGGAAGTCACTTTACATCGATCAAGTTGGTGATGGCACGGCGCTTGATGTTCATGGTACAAGCACTACAGACTACATTGCTGCTTTTTATAATGATGGAAATGCTGATACTAACATGGGAATTTCCATCCAGGCCTGTGTCGACGTTTCACCGACCGGAGCCTGTAACTATTTAATATTCAAAGATGGCGACGGCGACTCGCTTGGAGTTGTAGAAGGAAACGGTGGCGGTGTTGTCTTTGCTTCACCCGGTAGCGACTACGCTGAGCTGTTCCCCGGTGTCTATTCCGATTTTGACGAAGGCGATATTTTAGCCCTTGATGCCACTGGTAATATTATTCTGGCTACTGACGACGCAGACATGATTGGCGCTTTTTCTACAAAGGCAAACACACTTGGTAACTGGGTAGATGGTTGGGAATCGGCTGGAATATATGTTCCGGTTGCTCTTTTAGGACAAGTTCAGGTTAATATAAATGATTCAAGCGGAGCTATTGCGGTTGGCGATTACATTACACTTTCCTCGACGCCTGGCGTTGGCAGACGCGCTACCGGCGTTGGTCATGTGATTGGTCAGGCTCTTGAAGCTCATACCTCAGGAACGGGTACTATTCAGGTTTTAGTTAATCCAAATTGGATTGCGGCTGACATTTTAGAAGAAGATGGTACAGCAACTTCAGTTAACAGTAATCTTAAATTAACATCATCGGGAACCGCGACTGCCAGCACAACCGGTCAGAACTCAAATGAATTTATTCTGCGGGGTTCCGGTTGGAACGGCGCGACTGTAAGTGACATTGATATGTCCATTATCACAAAGGTAAGTGATAGCGCAGATTACGGTCTTTCAGTTTCAAATGATGACGGTACAGAGGTAGCTTATATAAGTAGTGAAGGCAATTTCGCGATCGCAGGTCGATTATATCCATCTGACCGCGGAACACTGCAGACTGATAAATATATTTATTACGATGGATCATCGGGTGCAGGAGGTGATTTTATGCGCACCAATGCTTCCGGTTGGGGAGCGGGTTCTTATGACTTTGCTGAAATGTTCCCATCAACGCAAACTCTATCAGCTGGTGAAGTTGTGATTTTTGCAAGCGATGATGAAAGTGTTCAAAGATCAACTAGTAAGACTTATGATGACAAAATCGCCGGTGTTGTTTCAACTCAGCCAGGATTTTTAGCTGGTGAAAATTTGCCCGGTCATGTGCCAATTGCGCTTGCCGGTCGAGTGCCAACTTATGTATCTGGTGAAAACGGAGAAATTAAAGTTGGCGATCCTCTTACAACTTCAGCAAAACCAGGATATGCCATGAAAGCAACGGCGGCCGGGCCAATTGTTGGTTATGCCATGGAATCATTTAGTGGTAATACCGGAGCCATTACTGTGTTTATCCGCCCTTCATATTACGATGGCGGTGATATCGCTGACGCACCTGGCGTAGATAATTCCGCTTCCGGATTTACATCTGTTTCTAAATTAGATTTGTCAGGATCGGTCAATTTAAATGGAGACTCTATTGCTTCGATCGGATCGTTGGTTGGTATCGGAAGTAACTGGAAGATTTCCGAAGACGGTCAGTTTTCAACAAAAGGACAATTTGTACATTTAGTTAAGTCATATCAAGGAGAGGATGTTGAAACATATGCGGCACTTTCTAGAAATGTCACCATCCAATTAACTGGAACAGTTGAGCTAAAACAAGGATCGGCTTCAATTAAGTTTGAAGATATTGATCCGAAGTTTAACGATATTATTTCAAACACTCAGCCTTACAAGGTATTTCTAACAGCTGACGCGCCAACCAATACACTTTATGCTGTTAATAGATCAACTTCTGGATTCCAAATTAAGGAAAACGGTGGTAGTTCCATGGCAACTGTCGACTGGATGGTGATTGCTTATCATAAAGATTTCGAACCTGAAGAAGTAGAGGAAGATGTACCAGAAGATGTTGATGTTGAAGTCGAGGAAGTTATTGATGACATTGATGTTAACGAAGAAGAAATAGTAGATGAATCGACAGATGCGGAGGAAGTTGCGGGGCCAATTAGTGATATAGTCGAAGAAGTCGTCACAGAAGCAGAGACAGTAATTGAAGAAGAAATTATTGAGGAACCGGCGATTGTGGAAGAGGCAGTAGAGACGCCAGCCTTGGTGGAGAGCGCTGACCCGGAATTAACAACCGATACTCCAGTTGAAGAAGTAGTGTCAACAGCCGAGCCTATCGATATTGTGGTAGAATAGAGCTGTTATGACAGACTGCACACCAAATAAACGTCGCTTTGGCGACGTAGCGCGTGTTTACGAAATAATTGCGCGTGTATTTTTATATATTACCATTGGACTTTTTCCATTAGTTTATTTTCCTTGGACAATAGATGGTTTGGAAATCAATAAGCAAACAACTTTGCTTTTTTGTGTATCGCTGGCTGTGATTGCTTGGTTGGGATCTATGGTTGCCCGAAAAACAGTAGAGATTAAAAAAAGTCCAACCTATTTTGTAGGCGGGTTATTTTTAATTGCCGTAATGATTTCGTCGTTCACCTCACTCTCACCTTATACTAGCTGGATTGGTCAGTCCGGTCAGGAATATTCCAGTTTTGTCACAGCACTAGCATTCTTTTTGTTCTTTTTAGTTAGCTCAAATTTGCTTGGCGAAACTAAAGCACAAAGAATTGTCTGGTCAGTCAGTCTGCTTTCCTCAGGTCTTGTTGGATTGCTCGCAATGCTTGAGATTGTTGGTTTGAATATTATATCTACAAATTTAGTTGGGGCACCAAGTGCATTGGCAATCTATCTTTCTGTCATGTCAGTTATCGGTTGCGGTTTGTTTTTAGTAACAAAAGACGGTAATGAATCACAGATGTTTAAACATGGTTGGTTTGGGGTATTGGTTAAAGTGGCAATAGTTCTGTCGATTTTATCAGCTATAGTTATATCAGTTGCAATTGATTATTGGGTTGTTTGGGTAGTACTGATGCTTGGTATTTCAGTTTTACTTGTCTTTGCCCTAACAAAAGCCAATGAATTTCCTCATACTTCAAAATTTGTTCTGCCAATGACTTTGTTCGTTATTTCTTTACTATTTTTGTTTTTACCAACTTTTATTTCTGGAATTTATCCTGGAGAAGTGGCCCCTTCATATTCTGCCAGCTGGAGAATTGCCGGTGATGCGCTTCAGGATTCGTCATTTCTTTTTGGATCAGGTCCCGGGACATTTATGATGGATTATGCCAAGCATAGTTTAGAAAGCATCAATTATACCGAGCTTTGGGATATCCGTTTTGATCGTTCCGGTAGTCAGATAATGACAATGCTCACTACAACGGGAATTGTTGGCGCCGGTTTATTTGTGATTTTTCTTGTAATTCTTGCCTTGTCTTCACTTTCGATGCTCATTAAAGACCAGGCTCACGATGAATGGAAAATGACTTTTGTAACATTTGCCGGCTGGTCAATGATTACACTTAGTCTATTTATTTATTCATCAAACATCACTTTGTCTTTCATGTTTTGGTTACTATCGGCAATATTGGTCAGTCAAATTGGAACAAAAGCGAAAACATTTATTTTTGGAAATTCTCCAAAGGCCGGGCTTATTACAGTTTTTGCGTTTGTGCTGGTAAATATCTGCATGCTCACGCTAATATTTGTAACAGCGTCTAGGTATGCCGCCGAGATTACATTTGCCAAGGCAGTTGCGGCAGATCAATCAGGTGAAGATTTGGACATAGTTTTGTATGATCTTGAATCAGCTGCAAAATTAAATCGCCTCAGCGATGTTTACGCCCGCAATCTTGCCAACGCATATTTAATGAAAACAGCAGAGTTACTGAAAGATGAGAATTCAGACCCAGAATATGTTTCGGCCTTTATTTCAGCCAGCATTGATGAAGCGGCCAGAGCGGTCAGTCTGTCACCGGCCAATGTTGTAAATTGGGCGTTGCTTGGAGATATTTACCGAGAATTTTCGCCACTTATTTCAGGAGCAGATCAGTTTTCAATCTCATCTTATGAAAAAGCAGTCGAGCTGGCGCCTACAAATCCAAAATATCAAGTTGCCCTAGCGCGGGCTTACATCGCCCGGGCAGATCAACTAAGTGTTTTAATGGCTAGTGAAGACGAAGAGTTTAATGCTAATACTCAAAAAGAATATGAGCTTTCGCTTCAGATTGCAGTTACATCTTTAAGCAAGGCAATTAGTTTAAAATCAGATTATACCCCGGCGCATTATTATTTGGCGTTGGCTTATGAAAGGCAAGGTAATTTAGCAGAAGCGATTTCAAGAATGGAGGCGGTAAGCATTGCTAGTCCATACGATGTTGGCGTGAGTCTGCAACTTGGAATTTTATATTTGCAACAGGGAAAAACTGATTTAGCAAGACAGGAGTTTGAAAATGCAATTGAGCTGGCGCCAAATTTTGCCAATGCCAGATGGTATTTGGCAGCTGTTTATGAACAGGACGGAGATATAGAGGCAGCGATTGAACAAATTAAATTGATTTTAGAAAGTGATTCTGAAAATACGCTTGTAGTTCAAAGACTGGAAAGATTACAGGCTGGATTGGTTGAAGAAGAAGTTCCCGAGCCGCTGGAGGGCGAGGAGCAGGAGATTCCATTATAAGAATTAAATGTTTTACGAGACATATTCTGAAAAAAAGATGCGGCGCAACCGAGAGGTTGCGCCGCTTTGGCACGCAGACGGTTCAGAACCGTCCAAGGAAGAGAAGGCCGTTGGCTTCGCCAGCCATAGGCGCGAGGCTAGTGAAATGGTCGGCGCGCCATTCCAGCGCGAAGGCGGCTCCACCGGCGACTGCGCCGACTGCGCCTGCGATTGCCCCGATTTGACTCCCCCGAAAGGCGTTGTCGCGCCGGTCGAGGAGGTCGTAGTAGCCGTCCTCCCCGTTGATTGACTCGTAGTCGTAGTCGATCAGGCGCTGCTGGAGCGACTTCGTTCGAAGCCACTCAACGCTAGACACGCCGAATCCAGCCAAGGCCATGCCAGCGCCGGCATACATTACCGGCCGGCGCCACTTGAGTGCCTGCTTGGGCGGGGGCGCAAACTCGGCCGGCCAGGTGAAGAGAGCCGAGGAGTTTTCCATCCAGCTTTCTACACCTGTCGGGTTGCCACCTGCCTCTCGGTAGACGCTCGCGAGCTTGGTCGCGAAAACGGCGATCGTGAGCACGCCGTTTTCGCGCGCACCGAGTGCCGCGACGACAGCGGTTCCGAACTTTGAGTCGCTCGGATTCAGGAAATTGTCGCCGCTACCGGCCGAGATCACCAGCACATTGTCCAGGTCGGCGAAGTCCTCAGCCGTTGGCCCATGCAGGGTCACATAGCCGAGTTCTTTACTGGCCTTTTCCCATCGATAGTTGGCGCGGTGATTGGCGTCCAGGATAATCCTGAACGTCACGGTCGGTCGCAGGCGCATGACCGACTTGATGTCCCGCTCCAGCCAAATGGCGCTGGTGTCATCTTCGGGATCCCAGTCCACAGGCACAAAGCCCTTTTCTCCCGATTCCTTGATCACGAACCCGTGACCGAACCAGGCGAAAAATACAGTTTCGCCGTCGCTTGCCTGGCTGGCAGCGTCGGCAAAAGCGGCCATCACTTGATTGCGACTGGCATTTTCCGCGCAGAGGGCGCGGGCCTCGCTGTCCGAGTTGTTGATGATCTCCGATACGCGCACGCAGTTGTAGGCAGCGCTCGCCACGGCCGATATTCCTTCGAGCGCCGGCGCGTCCACGCCAACCACGACCGCGTGGGTCTTGGCGCTTGCCGAACTGAAGAACATGGCGATAGCGAAGAGAATGAAGCAGAACATGGTGTCTCCAGGGCTTTGGAAGTTGAATGTTAGATGTTGGACACGGTCCAGCACCGACAACAACCTCCAAGCTTTCTTAAATGAACGACACAGAATCCTACAAAAAATTGCGGTTTTTGTCAATTTATCGTAGTATTTGATGCGTAACAGGGTAGCAGACGAAACATAAATTAAATGTGTAACATGTAATATATGTTTAAATTCTTATTACCCATATAACACTTTTCACCCCTATCACCCTTTGATTATGCTAAAAGTTGGAATCGTTGGCCTGCCAAATGTTGGAAAATCAACTCTATTTACTGCGCTTACCAAAAAACAGGTAGACTGCGCTAATTTTCCATTTTGTACAATCGAGCCAAATGTTGGAATTGTAGAAGTTCCGGATGAAAGATTGGCAGTGTTAGCTGACATGTCAAAATCTGAAAAAATCATTCCAACCGCCATTGAGTTTGTTGATATTGCCGGACTTGTTAAAGGAGCTCACAAAGGGGAGGGCTTGGGAAATAAATTTCTTTCAAATATTCGAGAGGTAGATATGATCGTCCATGTCGTTCGAGATTTTGAAAACTCAGATATTGCTCATGTTGATGGTAATATTGATCCGCTCCGTGATGTTGAGGTTATTGAAACAGAACTGATGATGGCAGATTTAGGAGTTGTTGAAAAAAGATTAGAATCAATCGAGCGCCGGGCAATCAGTACCCGAGATCAGCTTCTGCTAATTCAAGTTGGAGCATTAAAAAAATGGCAAACAGCTCTTGGAGCTGGAAAGCTAGCCTCAACAGTGGAGTTAAGCGACAAAGAACTGGAAACTGTTTTTGATGTTCAGTTGCTTACTCTTAAGGAGGTTTTATATGTAGTTAATGTTGATGAAGAGGCAATTAAAAAAACAGACTGGGTCAGTCCGCTTGGTGAAGACAGAGTTGTAATGCCAATTTCGGTAAAGATTGAGGCCGAACTTTCTGTATTGGAAGCCGAGGAAGCTAAAGAATTTTTGCGTGAGCTTGGATTTAACCAGTCCGGGCTAGACAGAATGATTACCAAAAGTTATGAGATGCTTGAGTTAGTAACATTTCTTACAACAGGTGAGAAAGAAACAAGGGCCTGGACGGTAAAACGCGGTGACAAGGCTCCGCAGGCAGCTGGAAAAATTCACACTGATTTTGAAAAAGCTTTTATCCGCGCCGAAGTGATTGCTTATGACGATTTTGTGGCTTGTGGTAGTGAGGCGGTAGCAAAAGAAAAAGGGAAACTAAGAGTTGAGGGAAAAGAATATATAATGAAAGACGGAGATGTTTGTCACTTTAGAGTTGGTGTTTAGTTTTTGGTAAAAACCCAAATGTCTCGACCCACAAATTGACCCTCGCGCTCATATCTTATCGGCCCCATAAGTCTTAAAAGACTTATGCGACCTAGAATGTTTTCAATCGCAAGCGGGTATTCTTCCTCTTTTATTTTGTGTACTGGAGCTGCTAAAACTAATATCGCGCCCGGCTTCATTAGTTTTGCCAGGTTTGAGAAACAAATATTGTAAAGCATTTCCAGGTCTTTTACTTGGCGTTCAACTGTGATTTGGCTTTCTTTGCCTTCGCGCGGAGTTCCTAAAAATGGTTCAGTAACAATAATATCAACTGGATTTTCAAGCTTAAGTTTTTCGGCTTTCATTTCAATCAGCTGATAATCTGGCATCTCAATACCTTGGTCTGTTAGCCAGTCTAGATTTGCTTTAGCGTCTTCTAAAATCATTTTTGAAATATCAGACCCAATAAGATTTTTATAACCAAGCATGGCTGCTTCCATTAGTACGGTTCCTGAACCGCAAAATGGATCGAGTAAGCCTAAGCCTTCAAGGTTTAGCCTTTGAGGTTGAGCCTTGGCGAGGCTTGATAAATTAACCATCATTCGCGCCAGCTTTGGTGGCAACATTCCGTTTTTGGCATTACGGCGCGGACGGTCATAATCGCGATGCGACCAATTTTCAAAATCCTGATAGGTTTTGGTTTGACCAATGTAAATTTCGGTTTCTGTTACAAGCAGGCAGAATTCAATGCCATTTGTTGTTAGTTTATTTTTAGCGACCACAACAGATGACAGCGTTGGCTCAGTGGAAGTAACCAGGCGAACAGAGCGACCCTTTTCTTTTAATTTCTTTTTGAGAGCAAGACCAAGTTTTTGATTTTCACGACGGAGGTTTTTGGAAAAAGATGTGCCACCGGCGTCGTAAACACTTATTCCAAAACGGAGTTTTTTGTCGTCCGGCTGGTTTAATAGATGTTTAAGCAGAATTGATTCCAGATCTTTGCTGTCGCTGGTTGCTTCTAGGATTTCGCCAAGTTTAGAAGCACCGCCTAAGGTTTTTTGAAGTTCATTTAGATCATCACCAAACTCAAATAGAGCGGTTTCTTTGGATTCAAAAGAAAGATTGGCACCAATCACGGCTTTTAGCTCAGCACATGATAGTTCGGGATGGATTCCAAGGATTGAGAAATGCATATGGGGTTATAAGGGTGATAAGGATAAAAGGGGTGAAATGGGTTACAGGGTTTAATATTATTTTTGTTACCCATATTACCCTTGTTACTCCCCCGATGATACGCAACCATTGACTTTTTGTCGATTTATATAAAATTCTTGACCAAAATCGGTCTTTAGGCTAATATCTCCACATAATTATTAACTGTCCATAGCCTACGGGCTGCCACAAAATCGAAGTGGCCAGTATACCTATGATCTACGAAGTTTTGTACATCATTCCATCAAAGTACTCAGATACTGAGATTGATGGAATAATTGAAAGAGTTTCAAAATATTTTGAAGCTAACGGCGCAAAGGTTGAACAAAGCCAAAATCTTGGCAAAATCAAATTTGCGTACACTGTTAATAAGGTAAGTCACGGCACTTATGTCCTTAACTACATAAGTGGCGAAGAAATTGCTTTGCAAAAATTAGACCAAGACCTACGATTGTCAGAAGAGGTTTTGCGTCATGTAATTGTGAAGCGACCTCACGGAATTCCAACCGGTCATTTCAAACTTACTTCATATCAAGAGCCACTTACTCCGGAAGGAAAACGAGCTACTGCTAAAAAAGCTCCAAGGCGAGAAAAGGCCCCTGTTCAACAGGAGGAAAAATCAGTTTCAGCTGAAGATTTGGACAAGAGACTCGACCAAATTTTAGAAACAGATTTAAACAACCTTTAATATGGCTTCATCACTTAACAAAGCAATGGTTATCGGAAACCTTACCCGCGACCCGGAGCTAAGACAAACAGGAAGCGGCCAATCAGTTTGCTCATTTGGAGTAGCAACTAATCGGTCCTGGACTAATTCTTCAAGTGGAGAAAAACAAGAACAGGTTGAATATCACAATATTGTTGCCTGGGGAAAGTTAGCGGAAATCTGTAACCAATATCTAAAAAAAGGAAACAAGGTTTTTATAGAAGGACGGTTGCAAACTCGCGATTGGGAAGGGCAAGACGGGGTAAAGCGCTACCGAACTGAAATCATCACTGAAAATATGGTGATGTTGGGCGGAAAAGCAGGCTCAGGATCAGGAACGGGTTTTGGTGGAGATTCATATTCACAACCTGAACCAAGACAAGACGAACCATCAGTTTCACCTGATGATGAAATAAAGATTGAAGATATACCATTTTAAATATGGCAAAAATTACATCAATGAGGCAGAAGACCAAGCAGAGATACTGCAACTTTTGCGTAAATAAAGACATCGTTATTGATTATAAAAATACAGATTTACTTCGACGATATGTTTCTTCATTTGCAAGAATAGTTCCAAGAAAGCGAAGCGGAATGTGTTCAAGTCACCAACGCCAAATGTCACAGGAGATAAAGCGAGCAAGAATAATGGCGCTGTTGCCATTTGTTCACAAGTAAAAATAAAACAAAAGCGAGGACTAAAGTGCCTCGTTTTTGGTATACTATAAATGTAAATAAGAAATTAGAAATTCTAAACAAATTAGAATATCTAAATTTGAAATTCGATTTCATGCTTCTAATTTCGTATTTGTTTCTGATTTCTATATTCAAATTTCTGATTTTACTATTATGTTAAGCAAAGATGATATTCTAAGACGACAGGCAATGGGCGACAATGTAGTTGCGGCTGTTCATCATTTTTTTAGATCTCGTGGATACTTGGGATTTAATCCTCCGCTTTTAGTTAGATATCCTGATTTAGCACCAACCATCGATCCAGTTGTAGTGGAACTTGATATTTTCAATCCAGCTCCAGAAAAAACTGACGCTGCTCTTATCACCTCGCCTGAGTTTGCCATGAAAAAGTTATTAGGGGCCGGATTTGAGAAGATTTATACAGTCACCAGATGTTTTCGAGCGGGTGAAGCCCTAGCTCCACATAACTCACCTGAGTTTACAATGCTGGAGTGGTACCGAGTTGGTGCTAACTACGAAAGTTGTATGCGCGAAACCGAGGCTCTGGTAAATCACATAATGGGTTGGGAAGGCGAGTGGCCACGAGTTGAGTACAAGGACGCCAATATGGATGAAGACGAAGACCCGCGAGTTGATCATAATAGATTTTTTGTCATGAACTATCCGCCAGAAAAGGCAGCGTTGGCAAAATTATCAGAAGATGGAAAATATGCGGAGAGATTTGAGGCTTATGCCGGAGGAATGGAACTTTGTAATGGATTTTCAGAATTGATTGACGCCAAAGAGCAAAGAATCAGGTTTGAGCAAGAGCAAGAAGAGCGTAGAAAAATGGGGAAAAGGGTTTTTGGAATAGACGAAGAGCTGTTAGAATCTCTTGCAAAAATTAATCGACCGGTTTGTGGAAATGCTCTGGGAGTTGACCGATTAGTGATGCTCAAGTACGGTGTCGGTGATATTAATGATATTCATATATTTCCTCCGAGGGATAGATTTAAAAAATAAATTGATGTATGGCTTCTCCAAACGATATAAAAAAAGGAACAGTAATTAACCGCGATGGCGAGCTTTGGGTTGTAACCGGCTTTCAACGCGTGTCTCCGGGAAAAGGCGGTTCATTTGTTCGTACCAAAATGAAATCACTCTCAAGTGGTAAAGTTAATGACAACAACTACAAAGCCAGCGAAAATCTTGAGTTTGCTGATGTTTCAAATAAAAAAATGTCGTTTATTTTTGGCGATGGCGCCACATTTACTTTCATGGACGGTGTTAGCTACGAACAGGTAGAGATTCAAGCTGAGGTTATTGGAGACGACAGAAAATACTTGAAAGAAGGCCTAGATGTAATGGTGATAATGCACGAAAGTAACCCAATTGCAGTCGAACTTCCTCAAAAGATTGAATATACAGTTACAATGACCGAGCCGGCGGTAAAGGGGGATACAGTTTCCGGTAATGTTTCCAAAGATGCCGAGCTCGACAACGGCTTAAATGCTCGAGTGCCGATTTTTATCAAAATCGGCGACAGGGTAAAGATAAATACAGAAACAGGAGATTATGTGGAGCGAGTAAACTAGTTCGATAATTAAAAAAAATCCCCGGAGATGGGGACTTTTTGTTATTGGTTGACAATCACTTGACAATTGAATATAGAATGGTTTACAATGTACTTGCTTATGTTGAGTAAAAATAAAATATTAGAAATAGCCAATAAAAAAGAGAAGTTCACCGCCAAGGAGCTTTCTGTTGAGTTTGGTGTTTCTCGTCAATATCTTAATCAATTACTATCAGGCCTAATCGCTGATAAAAAAATTCTTAAAATTGGGAGTACCAGATCGGCCTTTTATGTTTCTTCGCTCTACGCTCAAAAACATCCGGATATCATCCCAAATGTTTTTAGTAAAAAATATAGAAATGAATCACTTGAGGAGCACATGGTTTTGATGGATATTGAAAAGAGTTTCCCGGCTTTAATGGATCTTCCGGAAAATATTCATAGTATTTTTAATTTTGCATTTTCGGAAATGTTTAATAATGCCATTGAACATTCGCAATCAAAAATAATTGGTGTCGAGATTGCACTTCGCAATAATCAGTTTTCATTTATCGTAGAAGATTCCGGAGTTGGTGTTTTTCGAAACATCATGAAAAATAGGAAACTTGATTCAGAGATGCAGGCTATCCAAGATCTTTTAAAAGGCAAAACAACGACCATGCCTAAGTCTCATTCTGGTGAGGGAATTTTCTTTACATCAAGATCGGGAGATAAATTTAATTTAAATAGTTTTGGGTATCAGTTAATAGTTTCAAAAGATGATGTTGAGGTGAGGCGAATATCTACTATCAAGCGGGGAACAGCAGTTATTTTTGAAATAGATATAAAATCAGATTTACATCTGAATGATATTTTTAAGAAATTCACTGATTCAAAAGGAGGTAGCGATTACGGTTTTGACAAGACTGAAATCCGCGTTAATCTATACACCGCCGGCGGAATCCATATTTCTCGATCTCAAGCCAGGCGTATTCTTTCCGGTCTAGAAAAATTTAAAATTATTCTTCTTAATTTTGACAAAGTGCCAGTTGTCGGACAGGCTTTTGTAGATGAGATATATAGAGTATTTCAAAATGCGCATCCGAGTATTGAAATTAAAGAGGAGAATATGTCTGAAGGGGTAAAGTTTATGGTTACTCGTTCAAAAAACGAGGCTAAAAAGTAATCGCATAGATCCCAGAAATGGGGATTTTTGCCTTTTTATGAATTTAGTATAAAATAGTAAAAACAATAATTTTCTTATTATGAAAGAATCATTTTCTGAAGAGTTACAAAGGCGTTTTGAAGACGGGCACGCAAAAGACGAATTCGGCATAAAAGAAACGCGAGATTACTCAGAGCTAAGGATAGAGTTAACTGCGTTGGCAAAGAAGATTGAAGATTTAACTGAAGTAATAAACGAAAAGACTTTTCGAGAATTAGATTGGAGAGAGGGTGTTGAGCCGTTTAATTTACATGACATGCAAAAACAATTAATGGAGGCAGTAGTTGCATTGGATAGGGGGAAACTCTCTAATAGAGACTTGGAAAGATATACACGAGGATTTAATTTAATGAAAAAGCTTATTGAAAGAGCTGCCAGCTCTTTAGAAATAAAAGACGATAACGAAAGACATACGCAGATGCAAAGACGCTTTAACGAACTTAGCCATGCTGAATATGTACTTGATCAGATTATGTATAGAGCCGTCAATGTTGGTGAAGAAGACTCTGTACCATTGCTTCAGCCGGAGGTAATGTCTGATTTGTGGAAAACGGTTGCCGATTTAGATAAGAAGTAAAATATTTTTACATAAAGATCCCCAGAAATGAGGATTTTTGCTTTTTGCGCCTTAATCGGGCAGAATGGGTTTATATGAATGATAACTGTATTTTTTGCCAAATCGTAAATGGGAGTTCTCCAGGCCATAAAGTTTGGGAAGATGAAAATCATTTAGCATTTTTGAGTATTTTTCCAAATACAAAAGGGGTAACGGTTCTGATTCCAAAAGAGCACCATGGCAGTTATCTATTCGATGCTCCTGAAAATGTAATTACTGGTTTAGTTTTAGCAGCCAAAGAAGTGGCGAAAAAGATTGATATAGCCTTTGAAGATGTTGGACGCACTGGCTTGGTGGCTGAAGGATTTGGGGTTGACCACTTACATTTAAAACTTTTCCCACTGCACGGAACAGTTGGTGATTGGCAAAAGCGATCTTCTGTTATTAATGATTTTTACAAAGAGTATCCTGGCTACATTAGCTCGCATGATGCAGATCGAGCCGATGATAGTGAGCTGGCGCTGGTAGCGGAGAAAATTAAAGAAGTATAAATAAGAATCCCGCGAAAGCGGGATTTTTCTTTTATAAAAAACGACGACCCCGGCCGAGAGGCTGGGGTCGAAGGGGAGCTGAGTCGAGGCTCAGCGCTGGGCGATGGCGGGCACGAGCTGGCGCCGGTGGTTGTTGCCAGCGATGGCGACGGCGACGTCGAAGGCCGTCACGATGAGCGCGAGCGTGATCCACGTCCACTGGTGGTCCGGGAAGCGCTGGGCGAACCCGACCATCGCGAAGACGGTGATGTGGAGAGTGGCGGCGGTGCCGAGGAAGCCGGCGAACGTCCACTGATCTCCATCGCCGAGGACGGACTTGACGAAGCAGACGACGGTGCCGAGCACTAGGGCGGCCACGAAGAGGCCGAGAAGGACGGGGAAGATGGTCATTGCTCTGTGACTCCTAGCTGGGTGTGTACCTAATATATAAGTCAAAATCAGCAGAATGTCAATGCCAGGCGATGTTTTTATATAGATCCCCAGAAATGGGGATTTTTGCTTTTTGCGCCCCAATCGAGCAGAATGGGTTTATATGTCAGATTTAAAAGAACTTACAGACAAAATTGTTGCTTTCCGCGATGAGCGGAACTGGAAGCAGTTCCATAATCCAAAAGATATGGCTTTGTCACTCGCCCTTGAGGCAGCAGAGGTGATGGAACATTTTCAATGGAAAAGTGAGGATGATATTAAAAATTATTTGGCTAGTGAAAAGGGGTTTGAGGGCGTCAGCGATGAGTTAGCCGATGTTTTATATTGGGTGCTTTTAATGGCGCACGATTTGGGGATTGATATCAAGCAGGCGTTTGAGAAGAAGATTATAAAAACTGGTGAGAAGTATCCGGTTGATAAAGCAAATGGGAATGCTAAAAAATGGACTGAGCATCAAGATTAAAGAAAAATAAATATGAATTATTACGTATTCCAGGTATCTGACGCTAACGACATGACTGCCTATGAGTGGTTTAAAAATCTTGTTGTAGATAAAAACGTCTGGGGTTTTGGACCAAGGGCAGCAAATAGAAAAGCAATTCAGCCAGGAGATAGAGTTATTTTTTATTTAACCGGCCAGAATAATCAAGTTTTCGTTGGGAGCGCTAAACTTGCGAGTGGGGCCTATAAAGATGATAGCGAAGATTCACAGAAGATGTTTCATGGAGAAGATATTTTACGGATTGACTTAGATGACGTAGTCGTATTTCCAAGTCCAAAAAGCCGACATGACTTTAAGAGTTTAGGTTGGAGGCCATCCATGGGATCATCTGGACGAATATCAGAGCGAGATTTTAATCTTATTCTAGGGTCTGAACCAGATGTATTTGTAGCCGGTGAGCAACCAGATGAAGAGATGGAATTTGCTTTGGAAAAGTATTTAGAAGAATTCATTTGGCAAAATTAAAAAAAATTAATTTCTCACAAAAACTTAATAAGTTTGTTGATGAGGAGGGAAACGAGGGCCGTCAATATTATGCTCAAGATGCTGGGTACATTGATTTATTGGCAAAAGATAAAGAAGGAAATTTTATAGTCATCAAACTTAAAAAAGGAAGAAAGAATGACGAAGTCATCGGCCAGGTTTTACGTTATGTTGGTTGGGTTAAAAGTAATCTTGCAAAAAATAGCGAAGAAGTTCACGGGATGATAATCGTTGGTGATCGTGATAAAAAATTAGAATACGGATTAGAAATGGTAAAAAATCTTGTGAGCTGTAAGATTTATAAGATAAATTTTAAATTAGACGAATACTAATAATAAGACCCCGCGAAAGCGGGGTTTTTTGCTTTTTATCTTGATTTAAGGGAAAATGGGTTTATGCAAAACAATATGAATGATAATGAAAAAGATAATAAAATACTTCGTTTAGAAAAAGAACTTGACCGTCTTAAAAAGAACTTGAAAAAACAAAAGTACGGTTTGGTTTGGATGGATGTGCCGGAAGCATTTGAGGATGATGTAGAAAATAAACTTCCTATCTTAAAAGAAAATCCAAAGTTGGCTATTAAAAATAAAGATGGTAAGCCAATGCATATTTTAATTGAGGGAGATAATTATCACGCCCTTACTTGTTTGAATTATACCCATAAAGGCAAAATCGATGTTATTTATATAGATCCGCCGTATAACACAGGGTCTGACGGTTTTAGATATAAAGATAAAAGGATTTTGGACAAGTTTCCTGATGGCACAGAGGTGCCAAAAGACCACCCATACAGACATAGTTATTGGTTGTCTTTTATGAGGAAGCGATTAGAATTGGCACGTGAGTTATTAAAAGAAACAGGTATATTATTTATCAGTATTGATGACAATGAGTTTGCTCAATTAAAATTATTGTGTGATGAAATTTTCAACAAAGAAAATAAACAAAAAAATAAAGATAACTTTATTGCTTGTCTGCCAACAGTAATGAATTTAAAGGGTAATAACGACCAGTTCGGTTTTGCAGGAACTCACGAGTATACTTTGGTGTATTCAAAAAATAGAGATTTTGCACAAATTGGTGAATTTAAAATTATTGATGAAGAGGATATGGATGAATGGGAAGAGGATGAGTTTGGTTTTTATAAAAAAGGTGCAAATTTAAAAGCGACCGGTAATAATGCTCCAAGAGAAAAAAGACCTAACTTATTTTATCCGATATTTATTAGGAAAAATGGTGAGGTATATGTTAGAGAAGATAATAAAATGACAGATGAGGGTAAAAGAAATGGTGATGTAGTGGTTTTACCAATTACAGGCGGAAAAGAAATGTCGTGGCGCTGGAGTAAAAATAAAATAAATACAGAAGCACACAATCTAATTATAATTTTTAATGGTGAGGATAGTAGTATCTACAAAAAACAGAGACCGAAATTAGGTGATTTACCGTCAAAAAAACCAAAATCGATATTTTACAAACCAGAATATAGTAGTGGTAATGGTACTGGATTACTAAAAAAGATATTTGGTGAAAAAGTTTTTAATAATCCAAAACCAGTAGAATTGATTAAGGATTTTATCCAATTAGGATGTCCTAATGATGGAGTAATTCTTGATTTTTTTGCAGGTACAGGAACTACTGGACACGCTGTAATGCAATTAAACGATAGTGACGATGGAGAACGTCAATTTATCTTATGCACAAATGATGAGAATAACATTATGTCAGAAGTGTGCTACCCAAGAATAAAAAAAGTTATAAAAGGATATGCTGGCATTAAGGGGTTAGGCGGGTCATTAAGTTATTATGTGACAGAATTTGTTGGTAAGAATAACATTTTAAGTGTGACTGATGCGGATAAAATTGAATTAGCTCACAATGCAGGTGAATTATTGGCAATAGCAGAAAATACCTTTGAATTGGTCAAGCAAGATAAGTATATGCAGATTTTTGAGAATGACGACCAATACACTGCTGTATATTTTAGAGAAGAAATGGACAAGTTGGATGACTTTGTTGCCGAGGTAAAGAAATTAAAAAAAGATGTGTCAGTATATATTTTTAGTTGGGAAGATGAAACAATTTTTGATGATTTTGAAGGATTGAATAATATCCGCTTAAAAACAATACCCCAACCTATTGTAGAAATATACAAACAGATATACAACCTAATTTAGTATGCAAATTTTTAACTTATTAAGATTTCAAAAAAAAGCTGTTGAGGATTTACTGGAAATGTTTGTCCGTGTTTGGAAACAAGAGAAAAGAAAAATCCCAATGGTGTTTAAGTCCCCAACAGGAAGTGGTAAAACTTTTATGGTTGCCAATTTTGTGCGTGGGCTAAACCATTTACCACAATGGAAACGAGATAAAGCGTTTATTTGGATTACTTTCAACGATGATCTCGCAATGCAAAGCCGAGATAAGTTTATGCAGTATTTTGAGAATAATCTTGAAAATAATTTAGTGACAGTCAATGACATAAACAGAGGTAAACTATATGAAAATGATATTCTTTTTTTGAATTGGCAAAAGATTGTTTCAAAGAGTGCTGACAGTAGAGTTTTACGTCGTCCTGATGATGAAACAATGAGAAAAGAAAGTGGTTGTTATTGGGAGGATTTTTTGGAGAATACTCAAAAAGAAGGACGAGAGATTATTTTAATTATTGACGAAAGTCACAAAAATAAAAGCACGGACTTGGCAAAAAATGAAATTGATAAAATCAATCCAAAAATTATTCTTCACGTTAGTGCCACGCCAGACCAAGATGATGAATTAGAAGCGTATAGAAATAAGAGTTATTTAGAGATTGAAAGAGATAGTGTGGTTGGTGAGGGTTTGATAAAGGAAAGAATAATGGTCCAGACTGATGAAGATTTGCAAAAATATAAAGGTAGGGATTTGGACGAGGTGTTGTTGGATTTGGGAATGGCAAAAAGAGAGGAAATAAAAGAAGAATTGGAAAGAATGGGTAAAAATATCAATCCGTTAATGCTTATCCAGTTGCCAAATGACGACA
>PFJC01000031.1 GCA_002782865.1 Candidatus Uhrbacteria bacterium CG_4_10_14_3_um_filter_41_21 | reverse complement strand
CATGCGTAAATACGGTCTCAAGCCGAAGATTCGCAGAGGATTTCGCCTCGTACTGATACCACCAGCATGTCCGCGAAGACCTCGCGCAGGATTTGGGATTATACGGCAATTACCTCGTGACGCCGGAAGAGACCGGATATTGGTCGCCGGTGAACCGTGATGTTCCTTTGTTCGTTGACGACATCCTCATCGAGGATGTCGAGATCGTTCCTCACGGCACCGAGGACGCGAACTTTGCCCTCATGGGTCGCTACGAAAACATCATGCTGGTAAACGGAGACACGAATTATGAGCTGAAGGTGCAGCCGGGCGAGGTCGTAAGGTTTTTTATTACCAATGCCGCCAACGTCCGCCCGTTCCGCATCGCTTTTTCCGACGGAGCGAAGATGAAGCTCGTCGGCAGCGATGCGAGTGCCTACGAACGGGAGACGTGGCAGGACACGGTGGCGATTGGCCCGTCCGAACGCGCGGTTGTCGAGGTGATGTTCCCGAAGGCCGGAATATATGCTATGCAGAACGCCACGCCGGAATCGACTACCATGCTTGGTACGATCATTGCCAACGGAAGTCCATCAATATCCTCTTACGCGACAGAGTTCGAGACGTTCCGCACGCATAACAGCGTCGTCGCGGAGATCGATTCTTTACGCCCGTACTTCAACAGGCCGGTGGACAAGACGTTCAAGCTCTCCGTCGACATGAGCGAGAACATGAGCAACATGATGCAGAACGGATCTCACTCGATGGGCGGAGGAATGATGATGGATGGCGGCATGATGATGGGCAGATCGAAGGACAACATCGAGTGGGAGGATTCCTCGAGCGCCATGAACGCCGCGTCCGACACGTCGTCAATCGACTGGAACATGATAGACACAGCGACAGGAAAGAAAAACATGGACATCAAGGACTAGAACTTCTCGGTCGGCGACGTCATGAAGATCCGTATCGAGAACGACGAGCGCTCCATGCACCCGATGCAACACCCGATCCACTTCCACGGCCAAGCGGTTCCTCGTGCTGTCCCCGCCGACGGCGTAGCGGAAACGAACATGGCGTGAAAGGATACGGTTCTCGTCCCGAGCGGTCAGGACGTGGAGATTCTTCTCGACGTGACAAACTCGGGAACGTGGATGACGCACTGTCACATTGCGGAGCACCTTGAAGCGAGCATGGCGATGCCGTTTACGGTTAAGAACTAGGCGATGTATTTCTCAAGAAACGTGCTCCTGCAAACACAATACCGGCCGAAAGGCCGATATTGTGTTCTCTGCTTTCCTTGGCGTCCTATGACTCGTCACTATCATCGCTTCCCGATCCGCTCGAGTCATTTCCGGAACTTTCTGAGTTATCAGAGTCATCCGAGTCGTCGGAACTGTCGTTGTTCTGGTCATCCGTATCATCACCATTTCCTTCGACATCGCCAGTGTTGTCAGACTCCACGTCATCTTCCTCGACATCCGTCTCATCATCCACTTCATCTTCTTCCTCAGCATCTTCACTATCGTCCTCATCGTCGATGCTGTCCACGGCTTTGCCACGTGCCCACATGGCGTCGTGTCGAGCCTCGTCCCCATGCTCTTCCGCCGATGCGGGGTCTCCCGCGGTGAGCGCACTCTGTGCCAAGGCGAGATGTTCTCGAGCGCTTACGAGTAACGCTTCGGATGCCGTAACGTCCTTTCCGTCATTAGCGTCCTCCGCGATATCACTTTCCGCTTCGGCGATTTCTTCGATAGCATCGTCAATAGCATCCTGTGCGTCTTCCACGGTATCATCCTCGTCCTCTACTTCGTCAAAATCTCCAACGTCGACCGCTTCGTCGTCCTTAATTCCGACGGTTCGGAGTCGTGCGATAAGATCCTCGAGTACGGCGATCGCAGCCGTCGCGTCCACGCGGGTAAGCGCAAGGGTAACGCCGAGCCGCTCCTCAATGTCATCAATGGAAAGCGCATGTTCTTCGAGCACCGTTTCCTGGTCGGTCGTAAGAACAGCATCAATTTCCGTTGCCGTACCATCGTCCTCAACGCGGAAAAGATCGCCATCCTCGTCCTCAACGATGGTTCCTTCCGGGATTTCGTCTTCAGCTAGAGGCTCGCCTACGGTAAAGCTCGACCAGAATGCTTCCGAAACATCGTCTACGCGCATGCTCCAGTCCTCACCAAACAAGGCGATTGCGGTCGTCTCATCGGGAATTTCGCGTAAGACACCGTCGTCCTCAACAGCGAAGACCGAAGGGTCGCTAGGAATCTTTACGAGGCGCGTGCCCGCCTGGTACACGATGCGATCGCCGAGCGGAATCGTTGCAAGATCGGCGTATGAAATGGTCTTCACATCATGAAAGTCCAAATACCAGCTGAGATAAATTTGTTCGTTTGGAAATACATACCGCTCGCCGTCTTCGGCGAGATAATAGACCGCGCTGTAATCTTCACACTTCACGAGGTCGCCGGCACTTGCGGCATGCACCGAATTAACAGGTAATGACACACCAACAACGAGCGCCGCGAGTGAAAGAACTGAGAATATTTTTTTCATATTGACTGAAGTATACATTTTTACGCTCAACAACACAATGGATTGGCAGGTACCCCAAAAATTGGACACATTTGTTACCTAAAGTAACAATGTATTCATATGGCAAGATATATTTCACAAGATCGTAAAGATGAAGTACTAACCGCTGTTAAAAATGGTCTTACCGTCATGCACGCTGCCGAGCAATATGAAGTCAGCTCAAAAACTATATATGCATGGCTAAGAAAACAATCGGATAATACTGGAACTAGTAATCTGGAGTTATCACGTCTACGTCGTGAGAATGCTGAGCTTAAAGAAATAATAAGAGCACTGACGCTTGAAAAAAAGCGTACAAAAAAAATTCATATAGCTCGTGGATATATGAATGTATGCAAAAACAAGTCTAAGCTTGTCAAGCCGCTATGGAAGACCCCAATACCAAGCATTGGGGCTTGTCGCGCTGCTTTGTCAACAAATATACTCATTCATGCTAATCTATTGGTAACAAAAGTCTCCGAAGAATTGGGTACCTACTAATTCCATTTTTAATATTTACTCCACAGGATTTATGCATGATCCGTTCAAACCTCCTACAATAAGTAGCACGAAACTTACCATGTATAATGCCTTCATACTTTATCTTATTAATTAATAATTTTATTATAACAGATGTTATTTAGCTTTGATAGATCCTCCATCCATAAGTCGATAAAGTCCTGCCATGGCAATCATACCAGTCGGCACAGAAACAAAAGCACCAATTCCAAGCGCAAAGAATCCCAGCGTAATAACAATCTCAGCCACAATATAAAAAGCTAAAATGTCCCATTTCATTCCCATTGTTGCTGCCGAGCTCGCCTTTAAGGCTTCAATGGGATTTAATCCTTTGTCTACCGCATAATATGGAGCTAAAAAGAACTTTGTCATCCAAATTACTCCAGGAATAATAAACAATAAGAAACCTACAAAAACAATAATAGCGTATAAAATGCTAATTCCTAAAAATGTTAAAAACTTATCTGCATGTAAAAACAGGTCAGAAATTTTTGGTTTTTCTCCATCAATAATTGAAAGTGAAATCTTAATAGTCCCAACTCCCATCAATAAAGCAACGAGAATATAAATGGCATAAGCACTCCAAGCAACAACTGGATAATCTTTAATGCTAAGCGCAAATATTATCATTGGAACAAGGGCAACGCCGAGCATTACAAGAAACAAAAGAATAAAGAAACCTAGATTATTAATTGCCTGCTTCCAGCCCATGCGGAGCAAGGCTCCATCACTAAATGGTTTTTGCATAAATGATTGTTAATGAATTATTTTAAAAGTTATCAGAAAGTGAGCTAACAGAATTTCTAGCTCCCGCTACATTGTAGTCAGTTGCACTATTAACATCAGAACCAAATGAATAGTTACCAAAGAATGCATCTGAAATATCGTCTATTTGTTTATTCCAAGTACTTCCATAAAGATCAGTTGCAACTTCTTCTGAAGAAATTGCTCTCAGCACACCACCCTGTTTTACTACATAAACTGTGTTTACAGTTTGGAACTTTACCATTTTAGTACCGGGGTGATAAGTGACATTTTTGCCAAGCGAAATACTTGCCATAACATCGTCACTTACAATCACAATATCATCAAAATCACTGTACCATGTGAAATAAATTTTTTCATTTGGAAAAGCATGTCGTTTTCCGTCAGTACTGGCGTAATAATAAACAGCTCGACATGGATCGTTAACATTAGTTGAGTCAACACATTGCATTTTTATCAATATATCTGAGCTAAGACTAGATGAATCTGAAATAACGTCGCTCGAACTATCTGTTGTGGTTGATCCGGAAGATGCTGCTGCGACCGTTATCGTTGTGGAAGATCCTGTAGTTGAATTACCAACCGAATCGCTACACACAGCGTAGGTTGAATAATTTCCTGCTACAGAAAAATTGTATGATTTTGAATAAGTTGAGCCATTGGCTGTCATTGCGCCAGCCGAAACTCCGTTAATATAAAGCGTGCAGGCGCTCACCCCGGCCACGCTATCAATGGCGGTTGTGCTAAATGTCTTTGCCGTTCCGGCAGTAGCAGAAATTGGTGTAACAACCGAAACGCTCGGACCGGTTGTGTCCACAACAACACTAGCTGAACCTGTATCACCAATATTGATAGCTGCGTCAACTCCTTGAACATAACAAGTCGTGGTACCCTCAGTTAAGCCGGTTAGAGCGTACGAGTTTACATCTCCAATATTTGTAAAAGAAACTCCATCTGTGCTTAC
Organism: Candidatus Uhrbacteria bacterium CG_4_10_14_3_um_filter_41_21; assembly: GCA_002782865.1. Taxonomy (GTDB): domain Bacteria; phylum Patescibacteriota; class Patescibacteriia; order UBA9934; family UBA9934; genus UM-FILTER-41-21. The sequence continues at coordinate 17,268 of PFJC01000031.1, read as the reverse complement.
CCGATAACTGGCGACAACTGAAATTTCATCAGTTGCGTCTGTCCAGGTACATGTCGCCGTTGAGTCGGAAGTTGGATTATCACTTGAAATTGAAACTGTTGGCGCGCTTGGCCCAGCATCATCCCATCTATAAACAAAGGCAGAAAGCTCGGTCGAGTTAGCACCGGCTATAAAAATATCACTATTTGACAACATCTGGACATCATATGTTGCAATGTCTCCTTGGCTGTCCAAATCAGCCCAAGTAGTTCCGCCGTCTTTTGTAATATATAAAGATGTCTGACCAACAACTACACCATAAGTTGAGGAATAGAAATCAACGCCGTATAGATTTTCAGAACCAAGACCTGTCATTTGTGTCCAAGAATTGCCAGAGTCGGTTGTTTTTAAGGCTGTTCCGTTTTCACCGACAATAAACCCAGTCACCATTGAGACAAATTCCACATCTTTCAGATCCTCTGTTGTGCCTGTACTGTCTGCCACCCAGGTTGTTCCGCCATTAATAGTGCCGTAATATTCACCATTATCTCCTACTACCCAACCTAAAATCGAATTATAAAAATCTAGACCGGTTAATTGCGTTGTTGTTAAAATACTTTTTGTAGCCCAGGTTGCTCCGCCGTCAGTTGTTTTTAAAATAGTACCTAACTTACCAACTGCGTAACCGATTGATGAACTGGTCATGTAAACATCCCGCAAATCAGAAGTTGTTCCAGAAGTAGGTGTTGACCAGGTGTCACCACTATCATTTGAAACTAAAATCTCACCACCGGCACCAACGATAACCATAGAATCTGCGTCAGCGTAAGAAATACTATAAAGTCTTGCTGTTGTTGGCGGGACGAGCAATTCCCAGGAATCGCCACCATCCGCGCTTTGCATGGCGATACCATCTATTCCGACTGCACCAATTACGGATGTTCCATATGAACCCATGCCTAAAAATGGCGCACCTTCATATAAAACTTTGGTTGACCAATTAGCAGATACGGCAATTGGCGCAAAGAACAACACAACCAATAAAAACGAAAATAAATTTCTTTTTATAACATTCATAATAATCTTTTTAATATCAAAATAAGTATAAACTATAATGTGATGAAACCAAAATAAGTTCAAATGCAAATCTGCCACCGGTAGGCACAGTGACAGATTAGGCAGTCGTGGACGGTCACGCGAGCTCCTTCAGTTCTCGAGCTCGTATTCAGATAACAAACCGAGCAGTACTACCAGCGTTGTCGCCAGCGGTGAAGTCGGTGTGCTATCCTGCTCCCAGGGAAACCAGATCACGGTTCCCGGGAACTCGAACTCCTCGTTCTCTTCTTGCGCGGCCGGGCACATTCCACCCATTCCGCAGTTCATTTGTGGGCTCATCCTTTCCTCCAGGTCAGATACAGACTCGTAAACGCACGACATGTGCGCCACAAGCCTTGCAACGAACCTGATCCGAAGGAGAACACGGCTCACGCTTTGCTTCCTACTACCCACCGTCCAGGGTAAAGCAAATTAAGTATACAAAACAGGTCTTATAATGCAAACACGGTGTCTTTGCCAACTAATAATTAATTCCACATCCCGCTTCCTACCAACCCACATCCTATGCTATGCTATCCTATATTCATATGATAACCACAAAAATTGAACAGTGGGTGAAAATAATCGCCCTAGCCCTATTAGCAGTTTCTGCCCTAATGTACGCTGGTGCTGAAAACAGAATGGCTACTTCTGGCGCTAGCTTTTCAGTTGATGCTGATGCCACGGTATCAGCCACGCCAGACATGGCCACCTTTGAATTTACTGTTTTAACTGAAGGCAAAGACGCCACTATTGCCCAAGACGAAAATATAAAGTTAATGAATCAAGCTTTAGATTTTGTAAAAGAGAGCGGGGTTTCTGAAAAAGATATTCAAACAACTTATTACGATATTTATCCAAACTATTCATATCCATGCGTTGACTATAATTGTGAAAGCGTAATTGATGGCTACACAATGCAGCAAATGGTAAAAGTTAAAGTCCGCAACACCGAGCAACTTGGAGTATTGATGTCAGGTGTTGTCGAAAACGGTGCTACTGGAATAACCGGACCTTGGTTTGAGATTGATGATTCGACCGATCTTGAACAACAAGCTCGAGAAGAGGCGTTCAATAGTGCTCGGGAAAAAGCCAAACAAATTGCTGAAGCTGGTGGTTTTAGACTTGGAAGAATAATTGATATTTACGAATGGACCGACAGTAGTGATCTTTATTACGCCGAATCTGCTCGTGCATACGACGCAACTGGAAGTGGGTCGGCACCAGAAATTGCGACCGGTGAAGAAGATGTTATAGTAAATGTAACAATTACCTACGAGATTAAATAGAGGGAATAGATAATAGCAGAATAGAGGTAATAGCTAACGATTAAAAAACCAGTCGCAAGGCTGGTTTTTTACGCATAACTTAGACGATCGTCTAAGTTATGTATGTATTTCCCCAAATCACCTGGGGTTAATACAATATTTGCATATGAAAATCGGAATCATTGGCTCCATGCATTTTAGTGAGAAGATGTTAGGAGTCGCAGAAGATTTAAAACGCCTTGGGCACGAACCGATTCTTTCTAATTTTGTGCAATTGTTTCCAGGCAAAGATGATACAGAAAAAGAAAAGATAAAACTTGAGCAAAAGTTTGAAGAAGATGCAATGAAACGCGACTGGGCAACTATGGAAAAAGCGGACGCTTTGCTAGTCATCAATCTCGAGCGTCACGGCATCGCAAACTACATCGGTGGGAACACCCTATTCGAACTCGCTGCCGGTTACTTTAACGGAAAACAAATTTTTCTTTATAATCCAATTCCAGATATTTCGTACTATAAAACAGAACTTGAAGCTGTAAAACCAGTAATTTTAAATAAGGATTTAGGGAAAATGGATTGACATGTTAATTATTATATGATTATGTGCTTTCATCAAAATATAGATAAATATAAAATATGAATCTATTTAGATTACTATTCCCGCAAAAAGATCCACAATATATTAAACATACATATAAAATTCCAGATACAATTAGCTGGAAAATTGTGCTAAATAATAAAGGTCTTGTCGCAACATCAGAAGAACTGCCAGGTCTGGTAACAAATGCAAATGATCCAGAAGAACTTCTTGAGATAATCAATGATGCTGTATTGGAATACTTCGATGTCCCAAAAATCGAATCAGATTATATTTTTGATAAATTAAACATCCAAGGACAAGGCACGGTCTTACTGAGACAAGTAAAAAATAAAAACAGTATGCCTAGGCTATTAGTTACGACTTCACGCAACAACAATGTATAAAAGCATTACTCAAAACTGGTTTTACAGATGCTAGCAAGAGAAGATCGAAACACTATAAGTATAAACCTCCAAGTCTCAGAAAAGAATTATTAGAAAATAAAGTACGACCATTTATCATAGTGCCAAAACATAAATTTTACTGCCAAAATGAAATAGTGAAAGAAATCGAAAATCTATGTGGTGTTGAGATAAAAGAAAAATTTCTTGAAAACTTATAAAAACCAGCAACAATCCACCTGAGTTTTTAAATATCAAATTTTTTAACAAATCTTAAATGCTTCCAATAACCTTTCTTTAGCTTCGGCGTTTTTCATGAAAATATCTTCAATAGCTATCATCAACGGAAATGAATTTTTATCTGGAAGTTTTGATAAAACAGTATCAATATTTCCAATTCCCTCCACCGTCTCTCTACTTTCCAGCTTCTCTTCAGCCCCAACTGAAAATCCATATTGATAATTTCGTGAAGCGTCACTGTAACCGGTTGCTAAAAGATCACCAATCCCGGCGTGGGTCATCATTGTGCCAGCTTCGCCACCAATGACTTGAATGATTGTTTGCATTTCCCGAATCGCTTGCACAACCACGCACGACTTAAAGTTAGCGCCCATTTTAAGTCCATCTGAAAGTCCAAACGCCAGTGTATACACATTTTTTAACACTCCCGCTAAAGCAACACCTAAAATATCTTTACTAAAACAAAGTTTTAAAGATGTATTTTCAAAAGCGCCTAGAACCACGGCAAATGTTTTACGATCTCTCGCCGCCACTGTTCCACAGGTTTGAATTCCCTTTTCAAGTTCATCTGCTAACATCGGTCCGCTTAAAACTGCAACCTGGTTCTTTGGAAAAGCTTCTTCCAACATCTCAAACGGAAGTTTGCCGGACTTAGCATCAATCCCTTTTGTACCACTAACCAAAACCGCACTTTCTGGAATCCCCTTAATTCCCTTTAAACAATCAGCAAAAAACGCCGATGGCACTCCAAAAATAACTAGTTCAGCGCCTTTAACTGCTTCTTCCACATCTTCAATCTGACAAGAGTGACCGGTGGCAGCCGTGTCCCAAGCCCGGATCTCAATGTCTTCTTTATGTTCTAGCAGCGAAGCTACTGCTCTTCCAAAATGCCCAAAACCAATAAATGTAATTTTCATATGTTCATATTGTATCAGGGGGTGAAATGAGCAACAAGGGTAAAATGGGCAACAAAAACACAAAAGAGACCATTTCTGATCTCTCTTGCTTATTACTCTTATTACCCCTGTTACTCAATAAAACTATTTCAATGTAACCGTTGCTCCGGCTGCTTCAAGCTTTCCTTTAATTTCTTCAGCCTCTGCTTTTGCTACACCTTCTTTTACATTCTTAGGAGCGGCGTCAACAATATCTTTTGCTTCTTTTAGACCAAGACCGGTAATTTCACGAACTGCTTTAATTACATTGATCTTTGAGTCTCCAGTTCCTGTTAGCTCAACATCAAATGAACTCTTTTCTTCAACTTCAGCTATGGCTGCACCTGGCGCCGCCATCATCATTGCCGGAGCTGCGGCCGAAACACCGAACTTGTCTTCTAGAACTTTTACTAGCTCTGAAAGATCGATTACTGACATCTTTTCGATCTCCTCAACTAGCTTTTTGAATTTTTCAGGTACTTCGACTACTGCCTTCTCCTGTGTTGTTTCTTCAGTCATATTTTTATTTATTACAGCTATTAGCTATTAGCCTTTAGCTTTTAGGATCTCTGCCTAACAACTATAAGCTAACAACTAAAAGCTCTGATTTATTAATTATTTCTTCTCTTGAATCGCGCTTAGCACTGTTACAAGACCGCGCAGATTTCCGGCCAATACTCTTACGAATCCAGAAATTGGAGCATTAAGTGTTCCAACAAGCTGTCCGAGTAATTGCTCTTTGCTTGGCAGTGAAGCTAGTTGCTTAACTTCTGCTGCAGTGAGCCCCTTTCCTTCCAAAATTCCTGCTTCGAAAACGATTCCGTCATTAGTCTTTATCAAATCGTTTAGAACTTTTGCAGCTGAAACTTCGTCGTCAAATGAAACTGCAGTTAGAATCGATCCGGTAAAGTCATGTGGGTTAATATCTAGCCCGGCTTCTTTGGCAGCTAGAGCGAGCAATGTTTTTTTGGCGATAAACACCTCAACACCTTGCTTACTTGCTTTTTCACGCAACTCATCAGCTTGGCTCATTGTAAAGCCAGAAATTGAGGTAAACACAGCTGCTTTCATTCTTTTGAACTTGTCAGCGACATCCCCAATAATCAGCTCTTTTTCTTGTCTTGTTTTTGGCATATTTGTAAGTAGCTCAGTTTGTAGGTTGTAGGTTGTAGGTCGTAGTCAATCAACTACTCACTACCCACTACTAACTACTCACTTAATTAAAACAACGGCTTAGCGCCGTTTATGTCTTTAAGAGCCTTTAGCTTATAGCTATTAGCTTTTAGTGACCTCGGCGGGGCTTATTTATGTGCCCGCTTTCTACGGCGTTCTTTGTTGTTGGCGAAATAGTACAATATTAGGGTTTTATTGTCAAATCTACTCTAAAATCGTCCCCCTGAAGCCTCTCCCCGCCACCAAAGCACTAATATTTTTAAAATCATCTCCGTTTACAATCGCTACTTTCATTTTATTGCGATGACAAAAACCAGAAGCAACTACATCAAAAGGTGCGCTGGTACCTGGATGCCAGGTATAGCCAACAATGTCCTGAAACGCTTTCCACCTCATCTCCTCGACCGGCACAGCGTCTTTAAACTTCTTAGGGTCTTTGTCATAAACATAATCGATGTTAGAGGCGTTTATCACCATATCCACTCCCAACCGCTTGGCAATTCTACAAGCAACATAGTCTGTGCTCCAACCCGGCTTCCAGCCGGCAGCGATTAGCACACTACTTTTCCACTTTCGCGGAGTTTTTGTTGGATCCTTGATAACCGCCGGGTGCGCAACTTTACGGAAAATAGTTCTAAGCAAGTGTCCGTTTAAACGAGTCGCATGGATCCCAAGCCAATCCAAGTCTTCATCAACTACTTTTTGAACGCCCGAAGCTGCATCAATATAATGCCGAGCGGTTTTACCACCGCCTGAAACAATTACAATTTTATTTCCAATTTTAATTTGAGCGTCAACAAATTTCTTGAGCGCTTTTAAAAACATAACATCAGGACTACCGCTTGGGACAATCAAAGATCCGCCGATGGATAGAATAATAGGTTTATTTTTTTGCAAGACGATTTTTGACATAAGAGAAACTAGAAATTAGACCAATAGACCAATAGACTTTTATTGCCCCCAGGCGAAGCCTGGTCCGGCTCCGCCGGATAAACCTCTAATCTCTAATAATCTAAAATCAGCGCCTTAGGCGCTGATTTTTTCGTTTGTTTTTAATAGTTGATTTGTTACCACGCTTACTGCCCACAGAATTATCGCCACTGCAATCGCACTCCAAAAACCAGTTAGAGTAACACCGGCTATGAATGTACTCATAAACCAAAGTAGAAAGGCGTTGATAACAAAAATAAAAAGTCCCAGTGTCAAAATGTTGACCGGTAAGGTGACTAGGATCAAGAGCGGTCGAATGATAGCATTTAAAAGTCCCAGCACAAGCGCGGCAATAAGCGCGTGGTAAAAAGTATCAACTGAAAATCCAGTTATAACCTGAGCCACAACAAGCAGGGCCAGAGCATTGATCAACCAACGAAGAATAAGTTTCATATTGATGTTATTATAACAAAATCGCCTACTTTCTACCAACCTACACACGGGCGAGGCACGCCTCACCCCTACACGAAATAAATCGGTTGATAATACTGGATAATCATCCAAAGAATCGAACCTTCCAAAAGCAAACTAATTAAAGTCTCAAACCAGACTGTGCCTCCTTCTTTGTTCCCAAAAAATCCCAATCCAATCAGTGGCAAAATGACAATATTAATCCAAAACCAGAGCACGAGCGCAAAAACAATCATCGACAGGAGTGAATATGGATCGTGCGGAAAGAGAAAAAAATCATTCTTGGCAAACAACACATACAAAAGTCCATAAAGCCCAGCTGTTATTAAATGAAGCAAAAGTCCGACCACGAACACCTCGCCGTCTGTTAATTTTTTTCCGCGCCAAGTATAAACATCAATTAAAAGCGGGAGATTTTTAACGCGACGACTTGTCTCTAAGATTATCGCCGGGAATGCCAACAATAGTCCGATCATTGTTCCCAAAGCTGCACCGAGAAAGATTTCCATAATTAGATAATAGATTATAGAGGGAATAGAGGGAATAGAATAGTAAGCTATCACCTCCATCACCTCTATTATCTATCATCTTCGCTAGGCGCTACAAATATAACACGCTTAGCACCATTGGCAGGATCACCATTGTTCCAATCCCCCATTGCTTCCATTATAACATTAACATCATAAACATACCCTTCACCATTTCGCGTACCAGGATCGTTGGTTATAAATGTATCCCCGTCATAACCGCGTAAAACTAACATGTGATACAAAGGCCCAACGCCGCTAAAAAATGGATTGCCGAGTTTTTGCCCGGCAGCCGGCACAATGACCGGACGGCCGGCTGCCAACTCCGCCTTAATTTGTTCAATTGTTGGATCTTCAATCATTGTTGCAGAAAGTCCATAGTAGGCATCAATAAAATCAACTGTCTGCAAAGCGGTTGTGTCTAAATAAGTTCCTAAATAATCAGTTTCAAAATTAACTAAATTCCAAATTTCATTATCAGCTGTTTGAGCATCAACTAAACCAGAGCCCTCCCCTTGAAAATACAAGTAAACCATGTAAGCCGAAGCTTCTTCACAAGCCTCTTGATATGGTAAATCCCAGTTGGCAAACGGTGCCTGCGGAGTAAAAGGAACTGCTAAATTGATTTCGGAAGGCAAGTCTGGATCTGAATTTTCATTTGTCTCGTCGACCGCGATCTGAGTAGGTTCAAGGTATTTAACCCCTACTTCGTCTACTTCTTGTCCTTCGTCACTTGTCGCTTGCCCCTCCCCACCTGCCTCTTGTCTCTCGCCACTTGTCACTTCCTCATAACTCACCTCCGGCACATCTGAAACTGGTACGGTCACATCCCAGGCCCAATAAAAAAGCCCGGCCAACATTGCCAATAAAATTAGACTAATAAAAATTACAAACTTTCGCATACTAACTTGATAACCTTTGCATTATGCCCAAAATCAAAGCTACAAATAAAACTGCCAAAAACAAGAATCCGTGCCAAGATTGGTATTCTTTATTTTTTGTTTTTTTTCTTAACATACAAATTAGTTATTGCGAGGTCAAAGACCGAAGCAATCTCTTCGATAAGATTGCTTTCCTTTTGCTTCGCTAAAGATCGCAATATCCGTGCTTAATCACTTTTACGCGCCCACTCAACTAAAAACCAAGTAGCTCTTACATCATCTTCATTATACTCAATAATATCTTTCAAAGCATTTTGATCGCCTTTTTCTATCCAATCATGATACCAAAGAACAGAGTTTAACCCTGACGCATCTTTGTGTCGCCATTTAAATCCCAGATGTTTGGCAATATCTTTTAGCGAATAAAATGGCATTGGAAAAATAACCGATTCTCGAAATGTCGTTAGAACATCAATCATTTTTGTTTCAAATTGATGGACTGTGCTGTCTGGTGCGCCGTATTTCGCAACTAACTTTCGGAATACATCAATTTCGTACCAGCCATAATGGTAAATGTAAGCGTTTGGATATTTCTGCATAAAGTGCAAAAATTCCTCCCACATTCTTTTTTCATTGGCCGGATCCCGGGCTGTAAAATCTATGTACTCAACACTTTCACCCTCAACTAATAAAACACCAATCATATAATCAACATCGCGCAGTGGATCGCTTTCAATGTCAATTACAAGCGACGGCCCGGGGTCATTTGGAAAATTAACCGGCGCCAGTTTTAAAACTCGATTGTCTTTAAGAGCTGTTGCTTGGAGTTGTAAAAAGTTAAGCCTATCTTTGGTGATACCGGAAACTATGCCAAGCTGATGAGAAGAAGCGTTCGCCAGTTCTGAAACCGAGTTTATCCCAGCGGCTCGGATAACATCAACTTCGCTCCGCCAAACTTTATTGATTAAAGACAAATCATCGCACTCTCGGGTTTCGAGCTCACACTCTGAAAACCACGGCGACTGTTTGCAATTTGATGTTAAAAAATGCACTGGCTTTTTTCCGTTTAAAATTTCTTCAATGTCATCTAGTGCCAAACGAAAATCTTTATAAATCTCATCAATCAGGTAACCTTCGATTGATCCATCTGATCGCATCACATAACCCTGGACTGGTCTGATGCCTTGAAGCCTTTCTAAAATTTCAGCATAAAACGCACCCTGAAACTTGTATTCGTCTTTTAAATATTTTGATCTTTTGATATCACAGGCTATGTAATACCAGTTTCCTAGATTTGACTTTCCTTCAACGCGTTCCAAAATGTCAGGTGAACCAACCCAGTTTTGATAAATAAGCGCACCCTTATAAATTGTTTGCGCGCCTTCTCGCATTAACTCAGCTGTGCGCTGAGCTGCTTCATCGATATCGTCTAAATCGACTGTATCTACTTTTTTATCTTTTATAAGCTCAAGTTCTGTAATTCCCAAAAGCCCTTCGTTTTGAAGCTTTCTGATTAGTGGCTCGCGAATATCAACGCCGGCCTGAAGCTCGCGTGTTAGCCAAGTTGGGCATTTTAAATACTTGTAAAATGTTTGTTCGGTAATTTTTTGTGACATAAACAGTAGGGGCTGACCCATTTAGTATAGCATGATTGACGAAAAAGCTAATTCCAGTTACCCCCGTGGTGGCAATTCAGCCTACTCACCGAGGTAACACCCGGGAGGTAAGAATGTCGTCTTACCGAGAAGAAACTCCCACTGACCCGGGCGCGTCCGGGTCAGTTCCTGTTCCGACGAGCAACTCCCTAGTAGCCACCGGCTGGGGCGCAATCAGGAAGTACTTCCGCGACTTCAGGGTCCTGGGCGACAACCTGCTGGAGTTCTGGGCCACCCAGATAGTCAACCTGTTGACTCATTCGCATACTTCGGCATGCTCACCATCATCACCCTGTTCCTCGGCCCCGAAGGAACGCTGCACTTCTCCGAGGCGAGCACCGGCTACATCGTGACCGGCTTCACCAGCTTCATCACGGTCGTGCTGTTCTTTGCCGGGTTTGTCACAGACGCCTGGGGTGTTAAACCGCTATGGAAGACCCCAATGCCAAGCATTGGGGCTTGTCACGCTGCTTTGTCAAGAAGTCGCTCATCGTCTCCCAAGCGTTGCGCTTCTTCACCTGGACCGGAATCGCCGTGGTCAGCCTGACGCCGAACATCCCGTACAAGGGGTGGATTGCAGTCTTTCTGCTGGTGCTCTCGGCACCGAGTGCTACAATGGCTGCAACCATCTTACAGTCGGCCAACAAGCGCTTCTCTAGCCGCCGCAGCCGCAGTGCTAGCTTCAACATCTGGTACATGGTCATGAACCTCAGGGCGATGTTTGGTGGCCTTTCCGTCGACATCGTGCGCAAGACACTCGGCATGGACGTCAGCTGGATCTTCGTCATGGGTGCGGCCTGCGCCGCCCTCAACATATTCACGGCACTGTTCCTGATCCACAAGACCGAACAGGTCATCGCCGAAGGTGAAGAAACCGACGTCGAAGACTCAAACGTGCCCAAGAAGAGTGGCTGGCAGACCTTCAAGGAACTGGTCAGTCAGAGCGCCTTCTGGCGCTTCATCGTGCTGATGACCTCGCTGCTGGGCGCGCGCGGTCTTCACCTACATGTACCTGGTGATGCCCATGTACTGGGTGCGGGTAATCGAGGACGTCACCAGCGAGAAGACCAACCAAGGCTTCCTGCAGGCACTCAACCCGATCCTCATCGTGACCGAGCTCATCCTGTTCATCCCCCCATCTCAGGCAAGTTCAACGTCTTCACGATCCTGATCTTCTTCTGGTCGATCTTTGACCAGGCCTCGAGCACCTGGATCTACTTCGCCGACAACTACACCACGCTCTACTTCGGCATGGCAGCGGATTCCCTGCAGAGCCTGAACCCAATCCTGGTGGTGGTCCTCACCCCCTTCTTCATCAAGCTCTGGGACAAGATCGACAAGATGAACGGCAAGCCCGTGCACGCCATCGACAAGATGATGATCGGCTTCCTGCTCGTCATCCTCTGCATGGGCACCATGGCCCGTCGCCGGCCTGATCGCTGTCAACACTGGAGCCAAGGTCTCAAGCGTGTGGGAGATGACCGCCTACGTCATCATCACCCTCGCCGAACTCTGCATCAGCGTGGTCGGTCTTGAGCTGGCTTTCTCGGAAGCGCCGAAGCGGATGAAGTCGACCATCACCGCCTTCTTCCTCCTCACGGTCTTCTTCGACAACTTGCTCGCCGGTTTCATGAGCGAGGTCTACCCGAGCATGAACCCCGGGCACTACTTCGGCGGGCTGACGATCATGATGGTGGTCGTTGCCGTCGCGTTCCGAATCGTCGGTCGGCGCTTCAAGATGAGCGTCGTCTCCACCGAGCTCAACGCGGCTTAGAACCGCAACCGTACACGCCCCCCGCGCCGCAAGGTTCGGGGGGGTATAACTTTTCCAAAACAAAAAACCCGCCGGAGCGGGTTTTTCTAGTATAGGTATAGGACTTATGAGTCTTGTAGGACAAATGTGTCTTATTCTTGATCTTCGGCGATAGCTTCTGCTCCTGAATCATCTGCAACTTCGCCAACCTCTGAATCATCAACTTCTTTCTCTCCGCCGATGTCTTCAATTACAACTTTTGTCATTATGTCCCCGATTTGGATTTCTGAAACAACATCCATTCCCTCGGTTACTTCTCCAAAAATTGTGTAGGCTTTTTGCAAGTCGTAATCTTCAAGCATTATGAAAAACTGACTGCCGTTTGTGTCTGATCCTCTATTTGCCATGGCTACGATTCCTTGAGTGTAAGTGTAATCATCTGTTAGCTCATCTTCAAAATCATATCCGGGTCCGCCTGTTCCATCGCCACTTGGATCACCACCTTGGATTACAAATCCTTCGACGCGTCTATGGAATGTTAAACCATCATAATAACCCTGATTAGCTAGATAAACAAAGTTGGAAACTGCCATCGGAGCCGTGTCACCAAAAAGTGTAAAAACAATTTCACCTTTGTCGGTTGTAATTCGAGCTTGTTTGTTTTCGATCTGACCGGCATCTAAAACGCCAGGAAATTCATATTGCATAGTGTTGTCAGTTACCTCCTCGGTTGGTTGTTGATCATCTGCAATAACATCTTCAACATCATTTGAAGTGCAGCCTGCACCAACGGCCAAAAGACTAAATACAAGGAGTGTGTTCATTAATTTTTGCATATTTGCATGGAGGTTAATTATAAAGACGGAGTTTTCACTCCGCCTATCTTATCAATTATCAATTTGCAGTCAACCTTATTCTTGCACAGTTGTTTGGGCCTGCAAAACAGCCAATTCTGCTGACTGACGATTTAATGCGTAGACACTGGTTACCAAAACTGCAGAAAGTGCAAAAACCAGTACAAGTAACAAACTAACTAGTTCCACACTGCCAGCCGGAAGAGCGTGACAACTGCGACAAACGTTCATAACAACCGGAGTTTCTTCTTTAATTGGTTGCACTGATTTTTTTGATTTTTTTGCAACCGACTTTTTAGTAGCTGTTTTTTTGGTCGTAGGCATATTCCTCCTTTTTAGTGATTAGAGTGGCAAGGGACAAGAGCTATAAGCTATAAGCTATAAGCTATAAGCTATTTATCTAACACAAAAATTATATCACATTCCGGTTGGTTCCAAAATCAATTCATCCACACATCCACCATTGCCATTTACAAACCAAAGTCCTACAAAAATAAAATCGACTTCTGTTTCCACATCATTTACAAAAATTCGAGCAGAATCTTTAAGTTGTGATTTTTCAATTGTATTACCATTTAAAACTACACCGCCGCATCCGCCAGTTTGAGTTGTGCCTGGTACTTTTACAGCAGACCCATCATCTGACAAAAAACCAACCCCGATTCTATAGCCAACAGTATCGCTAGGCGCCATTTGCAAAAGTTCGTCGTAAGTTGAAATGAAATCAGGTGCGTTAATGTCTACATATTCCCGGACAGAAAACAAACCAAGTTCGTATCTTTGAATTGAAATTGACTCTTGCGCCTGGTCTACCGGCGCTGACACAATTTCCCACATTAAAACTTCTTCGTCATACCAATAAATTGCTACATCAAAATCCCTATCTTGCGCTCCTGTTAAATCAAAAGTTAATTGCAATGGCTCTGTCAAAACTCCTCCGCTTGGCTCAACTCGATACAAAAAAGATCCCAATGTTTGAATTTCAATATTTTGAGATTCACGGATAAGACCGGTAACAGTTAGTACTTGGTCATCGCTTGAAATACTCGACTTTTCAGGATCACCAACTAAAAAAATAAAAACTGATGTTAAAGAAATCAAGATTACAATACTAACAAAATATAATGATGTTCGATTCATTTCTCTATTATACCAGAAGAGCCCGAGCGACGAACGCTCGAGCTCACGAAACTCACGATATTGAGAGGGTGGGTGTGCGCAGCCATGCTCCGCCTTGTGCTTTTTTTCTGCTTCCCAAGCAGGCCCCTTTGCACAAACATGACCGCGCACACCCTGGTTAGACGCCTCCCAGCATCCTTCCTCCCAGAATAAAAAAAGACTACCTCAGGCAGTATTAAATGTCAACTATTCCGCTTATCCCCAGGAAGTCTCATCCCGACCAAAATATCCATAAACCGAGGCCTGGCGATACAAGGGTTGAGCAAGTCCTAGTTCTTCAACAATTTTACTTGGTCGAAAATCAAAACGAGCCTTAACCATTTCAGAAATATCAGTACCACTTCCGGTTATAGCTTGCACAAAAACCGGGTGTGCACTTCCGATGGCATAACCCACCGAAATCAAAATATTTCCGGCCACTCCTTCTTTTACTAAAGTTTTAGCAACATAGCGTGCCATTAATGCCCCAGCTCGACTTGGACGCATTGGATCTTTTCCGCAAAATGCGCCACCACCGTGTGGCAAAAGTCCGCCGTAAGTATCGGCTAAAGCTTTTCTACCAGACGCCCCGGCGTTTGCCATCAGTCCGCCAGTTTCAAATGAACCGGCTGAATTAATATAAATTTTTACTCCATCGCACTCCCCAATTACGGGAATAATTGCATTTTCCAAAATTGCTGATTGAACTACTGAACGCTCAACACTTCTGTCATGTTGAACAACAACGGTTACAGCAATCACCTTGTCACCATCCATTGTGATTTGTACTTTTCCGTCAGGAAGTAAAAATCCAAAAGCCGGATCGTGTTTTCTAAGTTCGTCCACTCGCCTAGCAAGCGCGTTTGCGTACACAAATACTTTTGGCAAATACTCACGAGTTTCGCGAGTAGCATAGCCGTAAACAATAGCTGTGCCCCGTGAACCACCGTTTACAATTGCTTTTGATTCATCTTCAGCCGGTCGCTCGATGTTTACAAATGGTTCAATATCATCGTCGTAACCGATTTCTTTATAAACTTTTTTAGCAAAGGCTCCGGCATCAAAGTCTGCCCGTGAATCAACCGTTCCGCCAATCATCAACATTCCGTGTGAACCACAAGCTTTTAAATTGATTCCGCTTTTAGGATCACGGCGCAAATATTCATCAACAAGAGCTTCCACGATTTGATCGCAGACTTTATCAGGATGTCCAGCTAATGGTATTTCGACAGTCTTTAACATAAGTTTTATAGGACCTATTTTTTAACACAATACCGCCAAATAATCAACTTACTAAAACTTATCTTTATCGACTATTCTTAAAATGCGATCTGTATTACCATGAGACAATAATCCACGATAGGAGGCGATGGTCGCTTGAGACGGATTTGTTTGCAAGTGTCTCGTCATCCGGCGTTTTGAAGTCGTGCGTAATACGCAATGATCAGTAAAATGCACCCAACCCAAAAAATCGATGCCCGAAGCTACTGTCTGTATCTCTACTTTATTTGGATGCAATTCAAGCTTTAACATACGCAACAAAAAATCCTGAATTTCAGTAAGTAATTGTGTCAATAGTTCACGGTTTTGAGAAAAAATAACAAAATCATCCGCGTATCGAATATAGTGTTTTACTCGCAGTCGATGTTTTACAAATTGATCAAGTTCGTTCAAATAGATATTTGAAAAAACTTGAGATGTGAGGTTGCCCAAAGGCAAGCCAACATTAGGATTCACCGTTGAAAAACTCCGTATCACTTGCTCAAGTAGCCAAACGACTCGCTTATCAACAATTCTGTCGCCTAAAATAGCCAGCAGAATAAACTGATCAATACTCGCAAAAAATTTTCGAATATCGCATTTCAAAACCAAAACCGTTTTGTGATGATTATTTGAAGCTTTACGTGCATAAAAAGTAAATTGATTAAGCGCTTTGTGTAATCCCTTACCGGAGCGACACGAATACGAATCGTGAATAAAAATTCGGTCAAAAAAGTGATAAATATGGCGATAGATGGCTCGGTGTAAAATTCGGTCACAAACCAAAGCCTTGTGTATGTGGCGTGTCTTAGGGTCAGATATAACAAACGATTCGTATGAACCATGTTTATATGACATAGTTACAAGCGCCCCGTGTAAATTAAACAAGTTATCCATCAAATAACGTTCAAAAACTTGCACATCCGCTCGCGCTCGTTTACCCTTTATAAACTCCTCCCAGGATAGCAATAAATTATCCATCGAAATAATATCTTCGTAACTATGACGCAAAACAATTCTTTGCATGAGTCAAATAGTACCCCCCCCCCGAAGATTTTGCCAGTACTGCAAAAAATGAAAGCTACTTATGTTTATTGGTTTGAACATTATTCAAACATTCCAAAAACGCATCGTTATACACTGGCACTGAAAATTGACGGGATTCTTGTTGAAATTATTGAAATGATGGGCGCGGCGAGTTTTGCCAGCCCTAAAGACAAACTTCCCTTTCTTCGTACCGCTATTCGCAAGCTTGATGTCGTAAAAATACTTCTCATGGTGCTCTGGGAAACAAAATCTTTAGAAAATAAGAAGTACGTAGTCATTTCGGAAAAATTAAACGAAGTCGGGAAAATGCTCGGCGGTTGGCACGGGCAAATTCTAAAACAAAACTCTCCTGCCAAATCGGCAGGAGAGGAATGAATAGGATTGCTGGGAAGGAGGAATACCCAGAGGTTGTCGGGACTCCACTCGTTGTCAGGGTGACCGTTGTTGGCGTTGAGCCACCGGTCGTCGTCATCGTGTTCGACGTTGAACACGTTCGGATCGCCGTCCGAGTCCACCTTCGTACCGATGACCTTCCAAAACACTGCCCATTGAATACTCTCCGAGCTGTATCGTATTCGTCATCTATAATGACCTAGTCATTGGCACCAAGCATATTCATTTTTGAAGTCTCACAACCACCACGCTGATGCAAACCTTGGTCTACATCATTCCAAACGGAAGAAGACTGACTTCGGTAGCATATAGCCGTAACCATACGCGTATTCACCTGATGTCATTGACAGTATATCAAATTGAAAAATCCGCTGTTCCTAGAGGAACAGCGGATTTCGTGCTAGCCGAGAGGCTGACAAAGGGCTAAGGATCCAAGAGAAGATCTCAAGATCCAAAGCCCAAGCGCTACGGCTTGCTAGGAAGGAGGAATACCCAGAGGTCGTCGGGACTCCACCCGTAGTCAGGGTGACCGTTGCTGGCGCTGAGCCACCGGACGCCGCCAACGTGAGCGACGTCGAACACGCGCGGAGCGCCGTCCGAGCCCACGATGGGCTCCATGGCGATCCTCAGCCACTCACCAGCCGGCTGGTCGACATACTGCTCCCAAA
>PFJC01000027.1 GCA_002782865.1 Candidatus Uhrbacteria bacterium CG_4_10_14_3_um_filter_41_21 | reverse complement strand
CATTCAAGTTAGCAATGCACCACTTCGAGTGATTTCCTGATGTCTTTCGCGCATTCGTTGGGTGTTTTGTAGTTAAGTTGTTTTCTGGGTCTGTCATTGATTCTTTCTTGTATTTCATAGATTTCATCATCTGTTAGTTGGCTTAGATCTGCTCCTCTTGAAATATACTGACGGATAAGTTTATTCATCTGTTCAACCCCGCCCTTTTGGTAGGATTTATATGGATCGCAGTGGAATGTATCCATGTCATAATCCAGTCTAAGATTGTAATGAAGTGCTCCCTCAGATCCTCTGTCGAATGTGATGCTTTTAACCCATTCCTTTGGTGAAGTTTCAATAAGATATCTTATCGCTTCATCTGTTTCTTGAGCTCCTTTGTTTTGGACTCTTGTTATGTTTACCAACTGAATGGTTCTTTCATACTGAACAGACAGTGCCTGTCCTTTATTCTCGCAAATCGTGGTGTCAGATTCCCAATGACCAAACTCTGTTTTATTGTTAATCTTTTCTTCTCGAAGGCGAATTGGCGTCATATATTGAATTGGCTTGTTTCCCTTGGTTTTTCTATACTTTCTTGAATATCTCGGTTGCCTGCGCTTGCGCTTGGTACGTAAATGCTGGTAGAGTCCAAGAAAGCGTCCTTCGCCTTTGTAGATAAATTGGTAAATGGTTTCGTGACTGACTCCTTTTCTTTTCATCTCCGGGTCTGGATGCTTTTTTAGTCTTCCGACTATTTGCTCCGGACTCCATTGTTCATCTTTAATCTTTGAAACTATATACTCCTGTAATCTTTCATCTGTTTCAATCTTTCTCTTTCTTCCCTTTTTTAAACGCCTCTGAGCATATTCGTGAGCTTTATGAGCTCTGTAAACACCCTCCCGACCGGTGTTATTTTTAAACTCACGAGAAATAACAGAGTGATTACGACAAAGCTCTTTGGCTATCTTTCTTATACTCCACCCACAATGCTTGAAAAACTCAATCCTTTCTCTCTCATACCTGGTTATTGGTTGTCCTCTCATAGAGGACAACCTTAGTCTTTTTTGACCAATAAAGGCAATGTATGCAAGTTGCTTATTTCGAAACTCAGGTGGTGCATTGAGT
>PFJC01000040.1 GCA_002782865.1 Candidatus Uhrbacteria bacterium CG_4_10_14_3_um_filter_41_21 | reverse complement strand
GCAGACCATCGCTGGTCGTGCCGTCGGCCGGGCTTCCCGCCTTGACCGTGTAGGTCTCGGGGGCGGGGAGTGACATCGTCTCGCCGGAGGTGGCGTCGTAGATGTTGGTCTTCGTGCTGGCGAAGACCAACGCCGTATCGAGCTCGGCGCCGAAGCCGTCGTACACGAAGACCGTGTACTCGGCCCACCCCGTCGGGGTGTCGGTGTCGTCGCAGTTGTCGGTACAACTCGAGTTCACCTCACCGGTGTCCTCGTTGCCGTCGTTGCCGTCGCAGGCCCCCAATCCGAGGGCCAGGGCGATCATCATGAAGTACTTCATGGTATGCTCCTGAAAACGAAGTGGGGTCTGCATGCCAGTAATCCGCATTATTGCGGTCACCAACTCGGCTTGATGAAAAGAACTTGTGAGGCACAAACGCTTGCACATTGCGCCATCTATTAACAGAATTGCATGTTCTGTCTAATCTGTCAAGTATTTATGCACAGTTTTATGTCAAGGTTAGTTAAATAATGTGTTCAAATGAACGGTTATCGGGGATTGGTTAGGGGTTATCAAGGTCTAAAATTAAGGAAAATTTAGCGTAAACTTGCAAATCGCATCCCCAGGCTACTATTGCTTTTTTCTTTATCTGTTGGTAATTTATAATTGCACGAACCCAAAAAAAAGGAGGTGTATCGTGCAGACCGAGAACGTCAAGAAGGCCCCTGCCAAGAAGGTCAGACCCAGTAACCTCAAGCGTGCCAAGAACAAGGAGGCGAGCGGAGCTCGCTTCTGTGGCGCGTGTCACTGCGGCGGTTTCGCGCACTGAGCAAGCGCGTGCAACCGACTCAATGTCGTCCTCTTATTGTTCTGCAACGAGGGGACGACATCATTCTACTAAATCCAGAAGCGCGTCGTTGGTATCTCACAACTGAAGCAGGCAAGGAACTGTATGTTTACTGGCATGAACATGGCCAGTTGGGTGTATCTGATGAATATTCATCCGACGATGTCCAGGATTTCGTTGCGGATGTTGAGGATACACTTTACGGTGAAAGTAGAGTCGCTGTTCCAGAATTCGGTTGCGCGGTCTACATCACCGAAGCATGCAATATGCGCTGTACCCATTGTCGGTTCGCTTGTGCTACCAGTGCCTCTGTTCTGGATCTGGATACCATCAAAAAGTATTTAGATACTGAATATGCGCGTGGGGCTAGGCAGATGACAGTGACGGGCGGCGAGCCACTGCTGGTTTGGGAGCGATTGACTCGGAACACCCTTGCTTACGCGAGGCAGCTTGGTATGAATACCATGTTGCTGACCAACGGAAGCTTGGTGACTGACGAGATCGCCCGTGAACTCGCAGAACTGGGTTGTGTGGTACAGGTGAGTGTCGATTCTGCAGACCCAAAGGTGTATGCTGATTTTCGTAATCATGCATTCAAGCCTGTGGTTCGGGGAATTGATCGTCTGATTGAGGCCGGTGTTTATCTGGCAATTTCCACTACATTGACTCGTCGAACTATCGGTGAAGTCGATGATGTGATCCGTTTTGCTCTTGAGCACGGCGCTTCGAGTATTCATTTTGCACTCCTTGAACCCGGTGGTAGGGCTGAGGGTGCGTGGAATGAGCTCGGGTTGTTAGATAGCGAGCTTATTCGATTTTTCGACTCAATCGCAGATCGTTATTTCGGCGGACTGCGGGAAAGCCTGAGAATCGACGACTTCGAAATGCTGATGAAACAGTTGGTACACCCTCCGGCACTCGAGGGCTGTAACTGTGCTGTGGCAATTTCGGCGTTATACGAAGATGGGCTCGTTTACGGCTGTACTAACCTGTGTGGACAAGAGAGGTTTTGTCTGGGCAACGTTGAGGATAAGTCAGAGCATAACAGACGACGCATGTGCCTGGTTTCCTCAATGCCAACCGTCGGTCAAATTGCGAAATGCAGAGACTGTGAATTCCGGTGGGTTTGTTTGGGCGGTTGCAGGGATAGGGTTTTGTTGACGTATGGGCGTCTGGACGAACCCGATCCTTACTGCGATGTGCTCTACTCACTCTTTCGGCGTTTGCTGTTTGAAGCGGCTCGCTTGATCGAACAAGACAACACGTAATCTCCTAGCACGCCTCTGCGTGCTAGCTGTGAATATGAATAATAATGAAACAAAAACAAAAATTTTAGAAATTGCTCAGCGAGTGCAGAATAAGATTTTGAGCAACGTGAGCAATAGTTATTTATCTGTGATAGATATTATTTTCTTTCCAGATTTTGATCATGCACCTATACTAAGAGTAGATGCATCCGGTATTCCACGCTCTAAGTGTTTGAAAATCGAACAGTCGCCATATGTTTTAGCGCGTGTTCCGGAGTTAGCTGGATTAGATAATTTAGACAATATTTTCGACGCGCAGGACAGTAAACTTTTTAATACCGATAGCGATCGTAGTGATGCTAAATATTTTTTGACTTTAATCAAACCAATTATTACAGAACATGCCATTAGATTGGATGAGTGGCGATTATGGGAGGTTGATGTTGATGGAGATAATGTTTCGATTAGATTTATTGCCAGGTATAGAGGGGTAACGCAAAAAGACATTAAATTAACTCCCAGTTTCACAGTTGAATTTGTTAATCAAATATTGGAGCAAGATGGTAACAACATGCTCACAATTTTTGATCGATCTAAAATTGAGGGAAAATTGTTTTTGGAGTGCTTGCGATATCAAAGTTCCCGCAAACTAAGTTTAGTAAACTAAGTTTTGATCTTTAAAAAGCTTTTGATTTAATTGCTAAAAAGAATTAGATTTTCTTATCCCCACCTTTTGGCTAGGGTTGGTGGAATGGTGGTTCGATGTTGGAAGTTGGAAGTAGGGAGGTAGAACATAAGGGGAAGGGGATATTAAAAAGGGGTTAACGCAGTAGATAATAAATAAATGTTACCTGAATTAGAATAAATTCTCGTGTCGTTTCAGTATATTAAACACTTCTTTACGCTTCTTTACAATCTCTTGTTTTAGAATAGCCGGATTCAGCTTTTCGTGTTCTCTTCTAATCTTTGTCTTTGTTTCTTCTGAAACATCATTTCTTTCAAGTACTCTCTCATATGGAGTCTTCGCTCTTGCTTCTCGTGTTATCTTCCAGCGTGCGCCAATGCGTTCTTTTGAAATTATACGTTTACTGGCAATGAAGTGGTTAAGATACGGAGTTAGAACATTATAAAAATCATTTATTGCCTCAACGATATCTTCAATATCAAAGCGCGTATATCCAAGCCATCTACGTATAACATGACCATTTCTTTCTTCAATAAAACAATTATCATTTTTGTGATGTGGGCGTGATCGTGTTAGCTTATCTTTATATTTTTCATAACAATGCCAGTTAATGAATTCACTTCCTGAGTCCGGATGCCATTCAGTAATAAGAAACGGCAACCTTCTTTCAATATTCTCCATACTACTAACTGTTGCTATTTTCCCCTTATTCCATTGAGCCCGGCGCTCACCCCACAAAGTAGCGACATCAGTAGCATTTACAGTATAAACAAAGTCCCCGGCGACTGTATCACCACAATGAGTAACAGTATCTAACTGCATGGTTCCGACATTTGCATTATCCCAACCATCCATTCGAACCGGGATCATGGACATAATACTCCCCGGTCTCGTTGTACTTTTTCCATTACCAAATGAATTCATGGTTCGTGAGAAGACAGCGACACGTTTTTTCACTGTTCCTAAACTCATTTTCAATAGTTTGTCTGTTACTTCAGGGCTATACTTCCACATATTGTCACGTTTGAGTATTTGCACATATTCAGCTATTACAGCATGTAAATTCTCACCACAGGATTCGCTGGCGGCATACCAGATACTTTTCAAGGCTACATTTACATCAGGCGTGTAATACATTGGACGGCCACGTCTGACTACAGAATAGGCATCTTGCATCTGTAGTGTATTAAACCTTCTTATCGCCGATTTCCGATGTAAGCCGGTAACCTCAATAACCGCATCTAATATTCCACCTTTTCGAGCATTATTTGCCTTTAAATACTCTAAAAGCTTTTCTTTGAATATGTCTTTTTTAGTCGTCATATGCATATGACGACACGGTAATCGAATTATGATCTATCCGAGAGGGTTTCGGTAACCTTTTTTATGATCTATAACGAATGATTGACTAGTAGGTTTATTTTCTGTTACGCTTCATACATCTCATCTTTATGAATCCATTTACATTTCATTTTGAAATGATACAAGGCGTGCCGGTTTTACAACTTGTTGATTCTAGGAGAAAAACATCAACAGTCTCTTTAGTGTTTCGTGCCGGTTATCGATTTGACAAGTACAAATTCATAGACCCAGGAATTAGTACGTAAAGATTTGCTCAAAAAGCGAGCAGGGGACGGTGCAAGCCCTGTTGAGTCCTTCGCGGAAATTGGATCTGGCGAGAAGCTTACTGCCTTGGTGGTGAGACGGCAGCCCCCGTAATCATGGGCAAGCGTGTATCTACGGAGCACGTAAAGGCGTCTTTATTATATGACGCGAAAAGAGGTGGTACCACGAGATGAAGTCTCGTCCTCTCAAGTCTTAGAATCCTAAGGCTTGCGAAGACGGGGCTTTTTCGTTAAAGCCTCAATCTGTCGTTGGTCCAAAGAGGGTCACGACATTCTCACTCGTGTTCAAGCGGAGAGAAAATGCGTTCTTTCACCGTTCTGTCGAAGCAATTCATCTTCATGTCGGACGCCGGCCTGCCCACGCTCGTTTTGGTGTGCGGCCCGTGTCGAAGCGGAACGACGGCGTTCTCGCACAACTTCAACATCATCGGCATCGAATCTCACATGCAACCGCTCAAGTCCATCCGTCGGCTGCAGGCTGGGCTCGGAGATGATGTCCCGATTCCCGATCCGATCCTGTTTCGGGATTCCGGTCACATCTTGATCAAGGAGACCTTGGGTGCCAATGTGCCGGCCGAGTTGTTCGACCCGGTTGGCATCCTGCTCGAAGCCGGATATCCGGCTGACAAGATCGTGGTCGTTGGCATGGTGCGTGAACCCGAGTCCACGTACGATTCATGGCAGCGTTTGTGGAATGGAAGTGTGAATGTGGAGATCTTCCAGGGCGCTTACGAACAGATGCAGCGAATCTGGGATCGCTGCAAGGCTGGTGGCATCCGGTACCTGCCTTACGCTTCCGAGGCCATCCGTGTCAACGACCCCGTCGCAGTGCTTCAGGGCGTGATGAGGTTTCTGGGACTTTCGTTCCAGGCGGAGGCGATGTGTGACTGGGACGGCAGGCCGCTGTTCGCGGACGACAAGAAGTTGTGGCCGAACATGCACTTCTACGACACGCCGCCGCCGCGCTTCATCGCGGGCGTGCGTGAGTGGGGCGGCTTCAGATACCGCCACACGACTCGGGAAGGGCATGAAGTGCCGGGCGTGACGCGCGCGATCTACGAGCGCCACCGTCAGGGGTGCGAAGAGGCGCTCGATTTGCGAATCTGAGTGATCGCGCTAAATCGTCGAGATCCTCCCGCAGCTGTTAGTTGCGGGAGGATCTAAATACTCGTATATTGATCTTATATTTATGAATATGAAAAAACAGAAGACACTTCAATCATATTATGGGCCGCTTGTCGGATCGGCAGAATTAAATTTTTCTTCTGCTGTCGCGGGAAGTGTGAATGATTTTATGTTGACTTACCGTGCTGGAAAACACGGGATTGATGAAGCAGGGGCAATAAAAGTACTTTTTCGTATAGCTTCAGATATTGGCGCGGCGCAGTTTAGTGATCCGGACAAGAAAAATTTCGTATCCGTTGCTTCCTCAAATAAAAATTCAGAGTTTATTCTATTTAATTCCATGAGTCAGAAGGCTGGCAAGCAGGGAGTAAGGCCATGGAGTCGCGGATTTAGTTTACAAGTGAGCGGGGATGATTTAAAAGAAGGCGATGAGGTCTTTATAAATTTCACTAATTTTACGATGCAAACATTTACGGAAAATGATTTTGAATTTCATATCTGTGTAGACCCATTTGCGACCGGTAAATTCGTGGAAATCGAAAATCAACCAAAAACAACAATCGTTCCAGCTGAGCCTGAAAGGCTTTTAATTTTATTGCCGAGCAGTACAACTCCAGGTAAATCTTTAAATATATTCGCTAAGATTGAAGACAAATATGGCAATGTTTGCACTAATTTTAATGGTACAGTGAGCATCTCGTCGCGAAACTACTCGCTTGTCATTAATAAAGATATTCTATTACAAGCTGGTGCCGGAGTAGCTGATGCCAAAATATTGTACGAGGGTATTTATACTGTCTCCGGAAGTTTGGAAAAAATAATGGCCGTTTCAAACCCCTGCATATGTACAACAAAAAATGTGCCACGCTACCTCTGGGCGGATCTTCAGGGTCAATCCAATGAAACTGTCGGAACGAATTCCGCTGAAGATTACTTTAAATTTGCCAGAGGATATGGACGTCTGGACATTGTTTCTCATCAGGCAAATGATTTTCAAATAACTAATGATTTTTGGACAGAAATCAATCGCCTGACAAAGTCATATGATCGGGCCGACCATTTTGTAGCTTTGCCGGGATACGAGTGGTCTGGTAACTCTTCGCTTGGCGGAGATCATAACGTTATATTTCGCAGAGAAGGACATCAAATTCACCGATCGTCGCATGCTCTTGTCAATGATTTGACCGATGTCGAAACCGACGCCATGACAATCGTGGATTTATGCGACAAGATTGATAACGATAATACCGTGCTGCTTGCGCACGCCGGAGGGAGGCATGCTAATTTGGAAAAACACACTAGCTCAACGTCGCCGGATCTTATTGAAATCCATTCTGACTGGGGGACATTTGAGTGGTTGTTAAAAGATGCTTTTGATAAAAAAATGCACATTGGAATTTCTGCTAATAGCGACGGACACAAAGGAACGCCTGGGGCGAGCTATCCGGGTTCAATGCATTTTGGGTCGCAAGGTGGCCTTACCTGTGTTAGAGCTGAATCCTTGGATCGCGATTGCGTTTTTGACGCGTTGAAATTGCGCCACACTTATGGAACTACTGGGGCTCGAATACTCTTGGATGTCGAGTGCGTCAATAACAATGGAGAAACATTGGCTGTGGCTGGCGATATCGTAGCTATTCCTAACAACCAGGCACATCTTGTTGTAAGGACGGCGACAACCACTCCGTTGGAACGCGTGGAGATTTATCAAAAGAATAAGATTATTAAAACATTTTACGCAGAGAATAGGCTAGCTGAACCCGGGAAATTGGTCAAAATACTTTATTCTGGAGCTTCAGAAAAAGGGCGATCAAGGTCACTGAAGTGGGAGGGAATGATTAATATGCTAAATAATTCGATTGAGGAGATTGAAAAAATAAATTTCTATAGCGAGTTTGATGAGGTAAAAGCGACAGACAGTAAAATTTTTATTTCTGGAACGACTACAGGTGGCTGTCAGGGAATCATTGCGCGACTTCGTAATGATGTCGGGTCATTAAAGGTGGCGTTTAATGATAGGGAGTTTGTTTTGGACGTTGAAGATATCACGCAAGAATTGAAGACTTATGATTTTGGTGCGCTTGACATGAAGCTTGAAATTTACGAGACACTCAAGTCTTCTGATTCGTGCCAGGGGGAATACGAAGTTTTATTAGATGAGATATCGGGAGTGGAAACACCATATTTTGTAAAAATTATTCAGCGAGATGGACACATGGCTTGGTCGAGCCCGATTTACGTCTCGCGAATATAAATTATTAAAATAATTTTATTGTACGATGCATTTTGCGTTGATGCTTTTTTGTTGCTAGTGTAGTTAAGGTCAAAAAGGAGTGCAATTATGAAACTGCCGTCACATATCTGGCATCTGCATGGTGCTGGATATCCCAATCAACGAGTCGTTATCCTGGGCGGAACGCACGGGAACGAAAGGACGGGCGTCGAGATCGTCGAGACCTTCCTGCGCGCTCTTGAACTTCTGTTGGAGGGCGTCGTCGCCATTGACTCCGAGGGCGGATCATTCCAGGTGGAAGGCCTGCTGGGAGACCTCTACTTCGGTATCGGTAACCCCGAAGCTGTCCGTCAGGACCAGCGCGGTGCGACTGCCGAACAGCCGAACCTCAACCGCTGTTTCGATCCGGTGATGCTCGCTGATGCGAAGCAGGATTGGGGGGATCTGCGCCGGGCGCGTGAACTGGCGCCGTTCCTGGCCTGGGCCGATGTCCTCATCGACGTACACGCTGTTTCGACGGAGGCTGTGCCGTTCGTCTGCGTCGGTCGCTTGGAGGAGCGTCACCTGAGATATCTCCGGCATTTTCCGGTATCCCGCGTTCTCACTGATCCGGACAACATCCTCGCCGAGGACTCCAAGCGTGCTGGTGAAAAGAGTAGTGGCTTGCCGACTACCGATGAGGTGGTGAACAGCCATGGCGGTGTGGGTTTCGCCTTCGAAACTGGCAACATGCGCGACTTCTCGCGTCTTCCTGTCGTCATCAGTGCTCTGGAGGCGCTGCTCACCGAATCCGAGGTGGCGGACGTTGAGTGGATCAACAGCTTCATGCAGGTTGTGCGGCGACTGGCCGCCGAAAAGTACTTCGGCGGTTCTTGGCCCGAGATGCCGGCATCTCCCGACGTGCAGCACGTCTTCGCGCTCGTGGAATGTGTCGTTCTGGACGACCAGGAGTCCGACTTCCGCTTCGAAATGGGGCTTGACATGACCTGGGCAACGGTTCAGGAGGGGCAACTCGTCGCGACTTACGAAAGCGGCAAGCTGGCGCATGCTTCTCAAAGCGGCGCGGTGATCTTCCCCGCGAATCCAGAGAAGCGTCGCACTGAGAAGAGCCGCGACAACTCTCTTTTTCACCTCGCTCAAGAATGGCGCCAGATCAGTCGCTAGAGCGTAGCTAGTACTTGAGAGCCTCTTTTTTGTGCGAAGGGTGGGCTCTCTCTTTTTCTGAATAAATAAGGCCCTCTGGTGGAGTTCCAGAGGGCGAGAAATGGCACCGGCGACAGGAATCGAACCTGCGACCTACGGATTTGGAATCCGTTGCTCTACCAATTGAGCTACGCCGACACTGGCATAAAGTTAGCATGCCCGAATTTACGTGTCAAGAGAAAGAATTTTTGGCGAATGTTCGTTATCTGGCTGCAGAGCCCTTAGCGTACCGGATCACGATTCAGACGCCTACTGTCACCAGAAAAGCTCGGCGTAGTTGATACGGGAGAGCTGTTCTGTGTCCATCGTGGGCCAGCCGACTGGGAGCATACTCGGTAAAAGAATCCATGCCGAGCGCCGGTTGTAGATGATGGACGCTACCGGAATACCGGTGATGTCCTGCGCCTTGTTGATTGGCACGAGTGAAGACAACTCTCAACACGCACATGAGAGTGTGAGGCAACTTAGATATATTCACGGGTTACTTCTTTGAATGAACTAGGAGAATCCCAAAAGAGATTTTTTATTAGTTAATGAATTTCGCACACCTTTTTGCTAACCTTAGTAAAATATGTGTTCAAAGAAGAGTTATCGGGGATTGGTTAGGGGTTTTAGGAAGAGCTTATAGCTTATAGCTGTTAGTTTTTAGAGGTTTGGAGCAATAAACAGCGAATGTTGGTAAAATGTTGATTGAATACAAAAACGACCAAGCGCGATTTGCAAACGGTCGTTTTTAGGTATAACTATCATTTACGTGATTTATATAAAAAAGTGGCATTGATGATAATCGCCCAAATGGACATTATTGCGAATGAAAAAGTGAGTCCTTCGGCAATACCGCCATTTAATCCGGTTTTTAGTACTGACGCTACTGAAAAAAATGTTATTAAATAATAAATGCTTGATTGCCGTAGATGATCCAAGATTGTCGTTTTTGTTAAGTGTTCAAAAGCAAAAATAAGTTTGTTTGCTAACCAGAATAAAACTCCACCTAATAATATAATGATTAATGGAAATTCAATGAATCCACGCATATTTAACAAAAAACCAACAGTGTTTTCGATTTCGGATAAGATCATTATCATTACCACAAAGAGTGGAATGATAAAAGTAGCGTATACGATTGGCGTCAATATTTTTTTAATCATATCTATAGATACATTTTAAGTTGTGTACTAGCCACTTGAGAGCGGCTAGCACCAGTATTGCACTTTTGGCTAGTCTTTCTCCCACTCTACTTCGATGCCCGGTGCGTCGTTGTAGCTGTGGGCGATGAGCCACTGCGGGTTGTAGGGAGTAGCTACATCTTTGCACATGCACCAGGCACCGCCAGCGGCTACGCACATGCTCCGGCTGAAGATCCACGAGCACCAGGTTGAGTCCTGGAATTGGATATAGGCTCTCGGGTTCTTGGACGAGTTGAACGATGCGAACGGGAACCATGTCCAGTAGAGAGTGTCCTCGGACAACTGGTTAGCGCTGATCGTGCCCACCGAACAGTTCCGATAGTTCCCACCATCACCGAATTCCGTGTCCTTGTAGTAGTCGGGCATGTTAGAGGACACACTCGAACCACAGGTCGCGTAGCTCCGGTATTTGATCAAGGTATCAATCTCGATGCCATCGCTCGTCGAGTTGAACGCGTCGGCCGAGTCCGCGTCCATCCAGAACTTCTGGAGCGTTCCAGAAGTGTAGATGGTGGAAGTGCCACCGGCCGGAACCCAGCTGGCGTCTCCCGTGTAGTCGTGAATGCTCTTGTCGTCGACTTCGTTTCCGATTTCACCCTCGACGATCGGGATTTTCACGCTGGCGATTGACTCGATCAGCGGATCGTCCATGGAGACCTGGTCGTAGGTGGCGATCCACCCTACTTGCAGATCGTCTGTGGCGATCAGTTCGTCCAGGTCGGATCGCATGGCCTCGTAGACCGAAGCCTCACGAATGTCGTCCGGGTTGAACTGGGTGACGAGGAACTCGAGCTGTTCCTGCTCTGACTGGAGGATGTAGTTGGCGGCGTCGTCGGCCGACATGTTTCCGACATCGATCTCCGACTCGTGGTCGGGGTACGCGATCCGGACGCTCATCTGAGGGATGATGCCACCTGACTCGAACAGCGAGATCGCCTCATGGACGCTGGCATCCGAGACGAAGTTGACGGTCGTGCGGACGGTGGTGGACGGGTTGTCCTGTGGGGCACATCCCACGGCGAACAGCGCCACGGAAATAAACAGTCGAAGCATTTTTTCTCCTTTGCTTCGTGTTTGCTTGAGCTGATTGCCGACCTCGGCATTCAATTAGCAATGATGCACTCTTGCAAGCATCTTATATTATCCACCCATACTTGTTAATGTCAACAAAAATATGGTGATTTTGCATTGCATTGGTTGACGAAAGAGGTAATTATTTTAAAAAATCTAGATAGAAGCGAAGCTTTTGATTATATATTTGTAAGTTTCAGGCTAACAAATTTATTCGTTAGATTATTGTTTTTGTATTTTTTAATATAAACAGCGAAGATCGTGACAAATTAAGTTTTTCATCAAAGAACATAGTTTTATGATGTCATTTGATATTTAATTTCATTGTAGTATTGTTAGCTTATAGCTAATTCATTTTGAAAGTCATATGCAAATCGAACAAAATCCAGACGTAATGCCGTCAATGAAGGGGGCAAAAATTGCAATCTTGCAAGCCAGTTGGTATCACGAATATATCGATAAGATGGCAGAAAAGTGTGCTTCTTTGTTGCAAGAGGCAGGTTGTAGCGAACTGGAGCGTCACATTTTGCCGGGATCACTCGAACTTCCGCTGGCAGCTCAATCGCTAATGCGCAATTCAAAGTATGATGCAGTTATTTGCTTCGGAGCCATAATGAAAGGAGAAACATATCATTTTGATATGATTATGAATATGTGCGCTGATGGTTTTAATAAAGTAATGCTTTCCGAAGGCGTGCCAATTATTATGGAAGTGGTTCCGGTGAGCGATGTGGCACAACTGATAGCTAGGTCAGGGGACGATAATTTTAACAAGGGAATAGAGGCGGCAATTGCAGCTGCGCGTATTATTGATTGGCGCCGCCAGACATTGAGTTAGTTCATATATTAAAATAATTCAAAACGACCAAATGCAATTTGCAAGTGGCCGTTTTTATATCAGTGATTTAATTTATAAAAAGTTAGTGAAAAGATAGAGGTACTTCACGGATGGTGAGCGAAGTCCTCGAGTAGTCGAACCTGGCGTCTTACTGACACAAGGTTGGGTTAGTTATTCTGTTGCAGAGCTTCTTTTTGTGGCGTTGACAGCCAGTAAACGACCACAGGCCGTCTTACCGGCTTTTTCTTTTGTTCCCAGCCCCAGTCTGTCGGGGGGTGTCCGGGAAACGAGATTTTGTTTTGTATGTTCTTATTTTCGTACATGACCGCTACTCTCCTTGGTTAGCGGCCAAATGACCAAACAAAAAGGAGGTTTTTATGACACAGTCAGCCCGTCCGTTCTTGCCTAACGGATTGCTCTGCTCAGTCTGGCCTCGCCAAGGCCTTAATGTGCTCCGACGCAGGGCAAGTTGCGTCATCTGACCACCCGATTCTTTACCCAAAGAATCATGAGCTTTATTAATATAGCAAACTTTTTAAAATTTACCGCTTAGTTTTCCACAACCTGCTGTCGAAGGCCATAAACATCTTTTTTATTTATAACAACAGTTTAAAATAAACTACCTGTTGAAACACTTCAACAGGTTTTGGCTATTTTTTACTCAAATCAATATTGCAGATATTTGTGAGCATGATGCAATAGAATCAGAACGTTCTAAAACCTTGTCCATAAATTCTGCTTTGCTCGCTGTAGGCTGTGACACTTAATAATCTGGGTGAATCAAAGCTGATCCGACAAAGTGGGTTTACGGGCAAGTCGGTTAATTACAATTATGCGTTTTTTGCGGGGAGTGAGAAACGCAGTCATCGCTCGAAAAATTCCGTCAGCCTTGGCGGATGTGACAAACCAGAGGGGGAGTGTCATATCCGCCTATCGAGCTCGATCGTTCGCCTTCTTTCGGGAAACCTCTTCATTCCCAACCGAAAGGAGGCGATGGATCAATTTAGGTTCCTTGTCTCGCGTTCTTCAAATGCGAGGGACAGATAATGTTCGCTCTTTTCCTGTTTCTGATGGCGCTTCTGGCCTGCTCGCCGCGCTCTGCCCCGGATAGCTTTCCGGCGGTCGGCGTGGGTGGCGGTCAGGATGCGGTCACCTTCGACTTGCCGTTTGCCGATGGCTACACGGCTCAGTGCGTCCAGGGTGCGGGCGGAAGCTATTCGCACAGCTACAGCTCCACTCGCTACGACATCGACCTGGATACGCCCAACGACTCGGACGACCCGGTCTTCGCGCCCTACTCGGGCACGGCCTATGTTCATACGGAAAGCCCGGGCTATGGCTTCGGGATTCACATCAACATCGACTTGGGTGACGGCACCTATGTCATCCTCGGTCATTTGAACAACGTGCTGATTGAGGATGGCGAGGAGGTTGTGACCGGTCAGTTGATCGGTGTGGAGGGCACGACTGGCTACTCGACCGGCGATCATGTTCACATTGGTCGTCATCAGGGCAGCGCCCAGGACAATGGTTCCAAGGGCAAGTCGATCGAAGGAATGGTGGTGAGCGCCTACGACCTGACGACCGGGGACAGCGTCAGCATGCTGTCGTCTGACATGACCTGCGACCTTTCGGGAGGCCATGTTTACCAGTCGCAGTTGCAGACGCCCAAGTGGCATCCAAACGGAACGCTTCTCAAGTCCTACGATGGTAGTGAAGTCTACCTGGTTGAGGAAGGGGCGCTTCGTCGCTTCGCAAGCGAATCGGTTTTCTGGAGCTACAATTACAGCTTCGAAAACTTGGCTGTCGTCGGCCAGTCGGAAATCGATTGCTACGAAAGCGGTAGTTCGATTTCGACCTCGAGTCAGGTTTCCGCCGTCTATGACGGTGGTTATTACTGGCTGTTGGTTGGCAAGGCCGGCAGTTCAGGAAGTTATGCCGTGCGACTGAGCAGTGTGGAGCCGGAAAGCGTTCTGGAGAGCTGGGGAGTGATGGTCAGCGACATCGGCGACCTGCCGGACGGAGACACCAGCGCCTATGTCTGTCACGACAGCTACGCGCAGTTCCGCGACGGCTCGCTCATCACCGAGCAGTCAACTTCAGATGTTTATGTGATCTCAGACGGCGTGGCCATGCCGATCGCCGACTGGAGCGCGTACTTGCTGATGGATTTCAGCGAGCGCGACATCATCACGGTCAAGGACGGCACGCTTGCCGGCGTGCAGGAGCGCGTGGGTAACTGTTCGGCTGATTTGCTCTGCATCACAAGCGACGACATCGTAAGCTGTGGTGGTCCGAGCGATGTCGGCGACTGGGGTGGTGGCGGTGAAGAAGATACCGAGGAAGACGATCCGGTCGAAACCGAATCCACTCCGGATGATCTGGACGAAGGTCTGGACTGGATTCATGTGAACGAAAGCTCGCTTGGCTTGGTGGTGAGTGACCTGTTTGACTCCAGTGTGGACGGCGACGATGTGGCCGTGACTGGCTACGGTTTTCCGCTCGACTGGGGCTACAGCACCTCGTATTTGGTCGACTACGACCAGGCAACCGACATCGCCTGGTACGACCTGGATGACGGCAGCTACCGCATGACCATGCGGACGCAGTCACAGTGGGCAGACCTGGACAGTGTGTGCATGGATTCCAGCTCGCGTTCGAGTCTGTGCCACGAAAACGGCAACGACACCTACTCGCTCTGCTTTGCAGTGCACTACGGCGAGCTCTGGACTTTGAGCGCGCAGGAGTGCCGGCAGATGGAGTGAGTCGAGACGGTCGGTTGTGTATGCACAGCCGACCGTAATCCTTTTGTGTTATAATGATAGCGCATATGTCTGATATTTATTACGAATTTGCGAGACTGCAAAACTTTATTAAAGCACATCGTAAATTAATAGTTTTAGCGCTTGCGTTTGTCTTTTTGTTTTTTGGTTTTTACCAAGCAAGTGCGGCAATAGACTGGGATCCAACCGACGAAATATCAAGATCAATTCTTTCCTCTACCATTGGAGTACTGGCCGCTATTGTTAATGTTGTAGCTTGGGCTGTTGGACAGTTGATCATCGCAGTTTTAGGAATGCTTATTATCCCAATTCTTGGTTACAATAATTTTGGTAGCAGTGCCATTATCGACATTGGTTGGCCGCTTGTCAGAGATGTTGTCAACATGTTCGTGATTGTAGTTCTTTTGGTGGTTGCCATTAAAACAATTTTAAATAGTAAAAGTGCCAACTGGGAACAACAGCTACCGCGTCTGTTCATTGCTGTAATTTTAGTTAATTTTAGCCGTACTTTAACACTACTCATTGTTGACGCTGGGCAGGTAGTGATGTTCACATTTGTAAATGCACTACGCGATATTGCGGCTGGAAACTTTGTTAGCTTGTTTCAATTAAATGAGATTTTGTCGCTTGCCCAACCTTCGGAAGAAAACGCCTCATATGGTTTTGAGCTTTTTGGATTTTTAGGAACCGCTTACGCCAACCTGGTGCTTTTGATGATTGTGCTTGCAGTGGTAGTGGTTTTGGCAATCGTTTTTGTATATCGAATTATTATGATTTGGGTTTTGGTGATACTTTCACCAATTGCCTTTTTTGCTCAAGGTCTAAAAGATGTTTTACCTCAAGTTGCCGGTCAGGCAAGCAAGTGGTGGGACAAGTTAGTCGGAGTTGTAACCTTGGGACCGATTTTAGTTTTCTTCTTGTGGCTAGGGCTGGCAGCGGCTACATCGGGTGCAGTGGCGACAACAGAAGGATTTAACTTAGATAAAACCGAA
Organism: Candidatus Uhrbacteria bacterium CG_4_10_14_3_um_filter_41_21; assembly: GCA_002782865.1. Classification (GTDB taxonomy): domain Bacteria; phylum Patescibacteriota; class Patescibacteriia; order UBA9934; family UBA9934; genus UM-FILTER-41-21. The sequence goes on along the minus strand of PFJC01000040.1, from coordinate 9,787 downwards.
GATTCATCATCTTTGTATTCAGAAGTTTTCCAGGTAGAGCAACTGCTTAGCATGTTGATTGGAGTAATCTTGATTATGGTCGGGTTCCAGGCAGCCAGTGGTGCCGCCGGGGCAATGGGAGGAATAGCAGCTACACTCATAAACGAAAAAACAGGTACGCAGATTGCCAAGAATGCAGCTAGATTGCCTGTATCAGCTGGCGCTTGGGCTGGTAAGAGAGGTCTTGTAGCAGCCGATCGCGCTACCGGTGGTGGTTTTGCTCGTATGGGGCAGAAAATTTCGCAAGCTGCAGTCCAAGCTAATATTCCTATTGTATCTCAAATTGGGTCTGCTGTTGGCGGTACTATTGAAGGTAAATCAAATGAGCTGACCAAGAAAGACCAAAAAGAGGCAAAGGAAAGAACTGATAGAATGAGCGTTGGGCAGAAAGCCGCGCTACTACAAATGGCTCAGCGTGGTGATGTTTTGACTCCTAAAGCCAGGCGTGACGCAGCGGCGCTTACAAAAACTTTTGCTACCGACGGAAAGGTTCGTGATGATATTGAAAAAGGTTATACAGACAGAGGCGATGTAGCTGGTTGGGAAAGGTTTAATAAGAAACAGGTCCAAGCTGCTAGAAGCATGAATGCTAAGGGAGAGTTGGGCGAGATGAGCGACGCAGATGACAAAGCAATGAATGCATTCTTAACTAAAAATCTTAATCAAATTGAAGTTAAGGATAAAAACGGAGTTGTTAATAAGGCAAAAACCGAAGACGCACAAAAGAAAGTCATCGATGACAGCGACTTTGATAGAAAAAATCTTAGAAAAGGCGGTTATAATGATCCAGCCATTCGAAAAATGCTGTCTGAAAAGAAAACGAATGAATTTTATAAGGATGAGAATGGCAAATTAGTTCAAAGAAGCGAACTTCAAGCAATCGAAGCGGGTTCTGGAATTCACTCATCTTTACGCGATCATATGGCAGGTCGCGGAGCTGATATCGGCACTTCATCAGTAGATACTCTTGGTAGGGCCTTTGAGGGAGGATCAATGAAGGTGTCAGAGATTACGGTTGATAATTTACAAACAAATGGGGCACCTGATCCCGTAAAGGTTGAAAAGGTTTCTCAGGCCTTGGCGTCATCTGGCCAACCATTGGATGGTTTGGATATTGCAGTGGCAAATATAATAAAGCCTCAATTACAGGCTTTGGAGTCGGCTGCAAGTACTCCTGGTGAAGCTAGAAAATACAAAAAAGCTAGATTTACGGCTGAAAGAATGGATGCCGATGCCAGAGCTGCTCTAGATATTAGTCCGACCGGTAATTTTGGAGGCACGGCAGCAGCTAAGATCAATAAAAAGAAGGCTTTTAATGAGATAATGACAGATCAGCCAATCCAGGCCCATAAAATTAAAAGTATGGTCACACCAACTGACTTTAATGAGGTGGCACAAGAATTGGTTCAAACAGCTAGCGAAGATAACGCTAGACAACTTGGAAATACATTGGCTCAGGCGCAAGATGTTGGAAATCGTGAATTGATTAGACAAGCAAAAGCTGCACTTGAGGCTAATAGAGATGCTCTTCAAGCCGAAATTAGTACTTTAAATACTACTACGGACAAAGATAAGATAAAGAATATTCAGAAGAAACAAAATTCTTACAATGATGCGTTAAGGTATGCACCATAAAATTTTAAATGGCGAATAAAAAGTTATTCTTAATTCCAAGAGTTCGTGATTATCTTTTAGATGGTACAATCCATGATCGGCTGGAGGAAATCGCGGCTAAATACAAAATCCCGGAGGGGCGTTCGGAGGAGTTTTTAGATTTAACTGACGCCGTAATGAACGGCAAAATAGAAATTAGCAAAATGCCTCAATTTATTGCTCAGGCTTTTGCAGTTGATGAAGTAACATCAAAAAAAATAGCCTCTGACTTAGCGGGTTATAGACTGTTACCACTGGAAGATTTTATCCCAGGCGTAAGCGCGCAAATAAAAGCCTGGGGAGGAATTATTTCTGATTACCCTGAATTGCGAATTGAGCGCGAAAAATACACAACTGAAAAATTGCTAGAAGATTATGCCAAAGAAATTGGGCTTCAGCTTCCGGACTACATAATGAAGCGTTTTGTCTTTTTAGCCAAAGGTTATTTAACAAAAGAAAGAGCGCGCGCAGCTACAAAAACCTTAATGATGCGCTCGCTAAATATCGGCGGTCTTGAGCTAACAGATGAGCAAGCTGAGGGAGTTTTTAAAAAATTAGATCAAGTTGATTTAAGTAAGGCGGAGGATGGGCATGTCTCGGATATTGCGAGGAATTCGGCGGAGCTCAACAACGAAGCAATCCTTGCGAATAGACTACCTCGGTCGATTGAAGAGGATGTATTGCCGCCGCCACTTCCGCCGCCACTTCCAATTCCTGCTCCACAAAAAGTGGTAAAGAAGGAAGACGCAACGCCACCACCAACACTTCCAATTGAAAAGCCGGGAAAGTCAAGATTTGGGGCAAAACAGGCTGTTGCATCGCCAAAGAAAAAAGATTTTCTTTCAGTATTGTCTACCAAAACAGCCTTAACAAAAGAGGTACCCGTTATTTCTGGTTCTTTGATTGATGAAAGTGAAGAGCGAGAAGTAAAAGATCAAGCTGTAAAATTAGAAAAGAAATTAAAACAGGTCAATGATTTAAGTAGAGGTTTGGCGAGCCAAACCCCGGTGATAGTGACCGATAAAGTCGTCGAAATTTTTAAGGCTACAAGACAGAGTAAAAAATCTGCAGTTGATTTTGTTGATAAGTATTTGCGCGGAATGTTAGATAAGCATAGAGCACTTGCTTTGCTTGAAGACAAATATGGTTTGCATATCGATCAGGTAAATAAGGTTGTTGATATTTTGGATATTGCCAAACAAGAGCAAGACATTAGCTTAAAATCAAAAATTGTTGAGCGTGATGCTAAAAAGGTTGGCGCTTATGATATTGATAAAAACGAAAAAGAGGTTTTGGAATTGCGCCACGCAGCGCTTACGAAATCAATGCCAACTCAGGCTTCGGAAACAGTAGTTACCGGTGCCAGGGTAAGCGCCGCTCGTTCAAAAGAAGAAGAAATAGAACTTCAAAAATCAAAAATCGATCCGGAAAAAATTGCTGTTGCTCAAAAATCACAAAAGCCAAAGCCAGCAAGAGTGCAGTTAAGTGCCGGAAGTGCGGCGCCACAGGAATTAGGAATTAGGAGTCGGGGATTAGGTAAAGTGTCTGATGTCAGATATACGCCAAAATTAGTTGGACCGGTTGATGAGCTGGGAACTATGACAGCGGCTGATTTTCGTCGGCTGTCTAGCGATCCAAAAGAGGCGGCTCATAAAATTATTGATTCACTTAAATTACTTGAAGAAATAATGTACGAAGATCGTGTACATGGAGTAAGCGCTTGGCGTAGGAGCCCGATTAATCAATTGTATTTACAAATGGCAAACGAAGCTTTAATGAAGGGTGCTCCGGTAACTGAAATTGCTTCTTCGAGACGAAACCGAGGGGATGAAACATTGAGCCCGGCAGAAATCGGCGCGATTGTAGAGCTAAATGCAAAAATAAAATTCTAAATCAGAAAACCTAAATTCTAAACAAATTCTAATATCGAAATTTCAAGTTTAGTGTTTCTAATTTATAGTTTGTTTCTGATTTCGAGTTTCGTGTTTCAGATTTGAATCCTGTGATATAATTTACATATATGCCAGAACAATTTGTAGTGCCACAGTTCTTGGATGTTGAATCAAAGATTATCGGCCCGATTACGGCTCGTCAGTTTATTATTTTATTGGCGACTTTAATGCTGGATTTTCTTGTTTATAGAATTTTTTTAAGTCTACTTGCCGTTTTGGGTTTAGGAATTCCAATTTTAGCCATAGGTTTGATTTTTGCTTTTGCTAAAGTTAATGGTCAGCCGTTTCATTACATAATGCTTAGCATGATTCAAACTTTTCGTAAGCCGTTTATTCGTGTGTGGGATAAGACTGTTGATGACTCACAGCTAAAAGCAAGTATTAAAAACGATGGTGAAGTTGTAGCGGAACCAGTTGAAAAAAAGAAAAAACCAATTGAACGCTCACATCTTTCTGATGTGTCACTCATTGTAAACACAGGCGGGGCATATAGTCCCGACGAAGAATATGGCCAGTAAGCGATCAATGCAATCAAAAAAGCTAGCAAAAGCAAAACCGGGTCCACCAACTCAGCGTTATCTTGATATTGCAGAAATCAAAGAAGACGCCGTTGTGCTAAAAGATGGAACTCTTCGGTCAGTTCTTATGGTCTCAAGTATCAATTTTGCTTTGAAATCACAAGACGAACAACAGGCAACCGTGCAGTCTTACATGCAGTTTTTAAACGGTCTTGATTATCCGATCCAGGTTGTTATTCAATCAAGAAAGATGAATGTGGACGCCTATATGCAGGCGTTAACAAAGCGCGAAGCGGAAATAACAAATGAGCTGTTGAAAACTCAAATTCGTGATTATAGATCATTTGTTAAAGAATTAGTTGAGTTGGGAGAAATAATGCAAAAGCGTTTTTATATTGTAATTCCGTACGATCCGGCAACTGATAAAAAACAGAATTTCTTTACAAAGCTTTCTGCTGCAGTTATGCCGGCTACTATTGTGAAGCTAAACGAAAAGAAATTTCAAGATAGAAAATACGAGCTTGCTCAACGAGTAAGTATTGTCCAAGGAGGTTTAACCAGTATGGGTTTGCAAAGTGCGCTTTTGGACACCCAAAGTTTGATCGAGCTTTATTACACAGTTTATAACCCGGATGTTTATGATACACAAAAGTTGACTGACATCGACAAATTAAGGGTTGAAGAAGGATTTTAGTATGGCAATTGATGTTAAAAAATTAGAGCGTGATGAAGGGAAAAAACCGGAAAAAGAGCCGGTTAAATTAACTTCCGAGCAGGAGAAAATTTTAGCGCAAAAGAAAACGCTCGAAGAAGAGCGAACCTACAGACAGGGAACAGTTACGGTGCGTGATTTGATTGCTCCGGCATCTTTCCAGGTAAATCCTGACTTTTTAAAGATTGGGGACAAGTTTATCAGAACAATGTTCATTGTGACTTATCCTCGTTATGTGAATATTGGTTGGGGAGCGCCGATTATCAACTACAATGGAACGCTCGACATTGGAATGTTCTTTTATCCAATTCCATCGGAAGTAATTTTAAAACAGTTGAAAGATAAGGTTGGAGTATTGGAGGCGCAAATTATTTCTGATAACGAGAAAGGTGCCCCGCGTGATCCAATTCGTGAAACAGCCTTGCGTGATGTTGAGCAATTACGAGATGACCTTACTCAAGGAATTGAGCATTTTTTCCAATTTGCTTTTTACATTACACTTTACGCTGATAATAAAGAGGATTTAGACAGAAGAAGCGGACAGATTGAATCAATCTTTGGCTCAAAATTAATTTATACAAAACGCGGGTTCTACCAGTCAGAACAGGGATTTAATTCCACAATGCCACTTGGAAACGACGAACTCATGATTTCGTTTAACATGAGCACATCGCCGATCGCGTCTTCATTCCCATTTATTTCATCTGATTTGTCAAGTGACAAAGGAATAATGTATGGAATTAATCGTCACAATAACTCTTTGATTTTGTTTGACCGGTTTTCTTTGCAAAACGCTAATGCTGTTGTTTTCGCTACTTCTGGAGCTGGAAAAAGTTATGCAGTTAAACTTGAGATTTTGCGTTCTCTAATGATGGGATCAGATGTCATCGTGATTGATCCTGAGATGGAATACAGAACGCTTTCAGATGCGGTTGGTGGAACTTATGTTAATGTTTCGCTTGCTTCGGAAAGTAAAATTAACCCTTTTGATTTACCACGCGCCGTTGGTGAAGGAACATCAGTTGAAGATATTCTGCGTAGCGCTGTAATTACAATCAAAGGACTACTTAGAATCATGATTGGTCAGCCGCTCGGGCAAAGCGATCAGCGCGGCTTCACTCCAGCCGAGGATTCAACACTTGATAGAGCGATTATTGAGGCTTATGCCAAAAAGGATATTACTCCGGACTTAGAAAACTTTGATGGCGTAGAATATCCAATTTTGCAGGATTTACAGGAAATTTTAGATGGAATGGAGGGCGCTGGCGATTTAGTTGATCGTTTGCGGAAGTATACAGAAGGAACATTTTCTGGACTGCTTAATTCTCCAACTACGGTTGAAATGAAAAACTCGCTTGTAACTTTTTCGGTTCGTGATTTAGAAGATGAGTTGCGACCGATGGCAATTTACACAATTGTGAACTACATTTGGAATGTTGTTCGTTCAGAAAGAAAGAAAAGAATATTGGCAATTGACGAAGCTTGGTGGCTCATGCAACACGATGACTCAGCTAAGTTTATCTTTGCACTTGTAAAACGCGCTCGAAAATATTTCCTTGGCGTTACAACTATCACTCAGGATGTTAATGACTTTTTGCGTAATCCATATGGCCAGGCAATTGTTACTAACTCATCACTGCAGCTTTTAATGAAGCAGTCGCCAGCCGGAGTTGATATTGTTTCTGAAACATTTAATCTTACTCAAAGCGAAAAATATCTGTTACTCGAGGCTGGAGTTGGTGAGGGAATTTTCTTTGCCGGAAATAAACATGCCGCTATTAAAGTTGTGGCGTCGTATACTGAAGATCAGTTAATCACAACCAACCCGGAACAGTTGCTTGAAATTGAGCGCGCCAGAAAGGAATTTGAAGAATCATTTGGTGGAGGAGAGAATAAATAAAATATGGAAAGAAGACATAAAATTGAAATTGGTGCGGCAATCTTTATAATACTGGCCTTAGTATTATTAATCTTATGGCTACTTAGGGCCCCGGCTCAAAATACTGTGATAGACAATGGTAGCGCTGACATTACCGAGGAAACTGATTTGACTGATGTAACAACTAACGATGTTCCGCAACCAGCCGATCCTGACACTGTCAGTCGTGTTTTTGTGGAACGGCTTGGTAGTTTTTCAAATCAAGGAGATTTTGAAAATCTAGAAGTTATTAAAGACATTTCTACACAATCACTCAAAAATAAACTCGATGCTATAATTGCAGATGCACTTCGTGAAAAAGAAGGCGCTTACTATGGAGTTTCAACTTATGTTATTTCGATTAAAGAATTAACTTCAAGCGATACCGAGGCGTCATACAATATAACAACGCAACGACAAGAGGCGATTGGTAGCCCGGGCAACGCTACTGTTAAGTATCAAGACATTGTTGTCTATTTAACTAATATTAGTGAGGAGTGGTTGGTTAATGATTTTACTTGGAAGTAAATATTAGAGATTAGTCTGATAGATCTATAGATTTAATTGAAGCATGAACAAGGCTGAGAATATTCTTAAAACAATCAAAAACGCGGTTTTTCCGCGTTTTTGTGTGAGTTGTCGCGCTGAAGGGCGGCTGCTGTGTGATTTTTGCAATGCAAATTGGCAGCCGCCAAGCATTAGCTTGAAGAATGTTGTTGACGGACATTTGGCTTCATTTAATTATGCCGATCCAATCGCTCGTCAGCTAATTTGCGCTTGGAAGTATCACTACGACCAAAGTGCCTGGGAACACTTAAAATCAAAGCTTAGGCCGGGACTTGCTAATCTTCGGCACATAGTTCATGCTCGCAAAATTGAGGCTGTCGTACCGGTTCCGTTACATAATAGAAGGCTATGTGAGCGTGGGTTTGATCAGGCGGTTGAAATATCAAAATTCATTGCCAGTGAAATGGATTTGCCAATGGTTGAGGTTTTGACTCGTAACAGATCAACGGGAAAACAGGCAGAAAGGGAAGTTGAAGAAAGGGTTCAGTCCATGATTAATAACCCGTTCGTTCTAAAAAGCTACTCAGCTACTAAACTACCTACTTCAATTCTCCTCATCGATGATGTTTTTACAACCGGCGCCACTGCCAAAGCGGCATCGGAGATTCTTCAACGGGCGGGCGTAAAGAATGTCATGGTTTACACTTTGGCAAAAGGAAAATAAAAACAAGCCATAACAAAAAGCGAACTGCTTCGCTTTTTGTAGGTGCGTTAGTACGCAAATGTGCACAAAGTGCACAAGAAGAATGTGTAGCTAGACGATTTTTTCTACTCAGCTTTTATTTTGTTTAAGATTTCACTGGCAGCTCCGGAATCTTCCTCTTGATTTAGGTCTGATGCTATTTGATCAATTGATTTTTCCACCTCGGTCATGTTAGTTTTTAACTCTTCGAGTGCAGCTTCTAAATCTGCTTGCAGTTCTAGTTTGGCTTGTTTGTACTGCTCGCTTTCAGGATCAATCGCTCCGATTCGGATTAATTCTTCCTCAATCCATTTATTATGTTCAAGCATCAGTTCTTGCATGATAGAAGGAGCTTCGCCTTCAGCTGCAAATTTTTCTAAATAATACTGTTTTCTGTCTTCTGGAAGACTTAGCCCGGCTATAATTTCTTTTATTTTATTCATATATTATTTAGTCTTCGCGATCTTCTTGTGAATCCCAGCCAAAAAATTCAGCCATTTGGTCCATGAAGGTATTGTTTTCTTTTTTAAGTTTTTCAGCTTCAACTCTTCTTGTTTCTTGTGCTTCGGCTCTTTCAGAATAAACGCTTTTATCTGGGATTTCTGTAATTGGTGGTAAGCCTTTGATTGAATCTATTGTTTTTTGAACAGCGCGTTTTTCAAGATGTTGAATTTGGAGGTCATTGAGTGGCTTGTCTTTAACCATGTCTCGATCAATTTTTCCATTTTTCATGGCGCCAATTTCTTGGAGATGATTTTCCCATTCTTTCCATTTGTCATCAGCTGATTTTTCATTATATCTTTCTTGCCTGAATTTTTCAGTCATTTCGGCATCTTCGGCTGCTTCTTGAAGTGAGTATTCAGTCTGTTCTCGCCCTTCTTCTGCTTTAATTTTTTTGTTCTCTTTGGTTTTAGTTTCAGCCCCGGCGACGCCAGCTATGTTAGCATCTATCATTGCCTCGACAATAAATCTAGCCTGACTTTTTTGATGCTTTTTGTAGAGGTCGGTTGATATCTGCCCTAAACTACCAACCACTTCAATGACTTTATTTGCAATAGCTTCTCTAGTTTGGATAGCCTTTTCTTTGGCCATTCGTGGAATGTCCACAATCCCTTCTTGGCGCGTACCATCGCCAAAATTAATTCCATAAACAGCATCAGCTGAGTCACGCCCTAGTTTTATTACAGAACCAATGGCGCTAAATATTCCACCTCGAGGCTTACCATTTTTTGTTGTTAACTTATCGCGAATGCTATCAATTGTTGATGCAATCACATCGCGTCCAGAATTAAAAATGTCTCGTCCAAGCTCGGCGCCGATTTCACGTCCTTCTCGATTATTAGGAAAATCAGTCTTTTCTAATGTTTCTTCAACTTGTACCTCGGTGACTTCGGACTGCGCAGCTTCGGCAGTATTATTTAAGATACGCTCTACCGCACCTTCTGCTCTTACATTCATATAAGAAATTTTATATTGATAGATATATTCTATCAGGAAAGCTCAACAAAAAACAACACTTTCGCTTGGTGAGAATCCCGACGATCAGACATAAAAAACCCACAGTTTACCCGTGAGTTTTTTATGGCGGTGTTTGTTGGACAAAGTTCGAATGTTTTTCGAGCAAAATCTAAATGATTAAAACTACTAATGCGGACGAGGCAAGGCGAAACTATTTGTCTGGGGGAATGGATTCGCCTTGCCTCGGCTGATTTCCCGCCCGCAGGAGGGGTCTGGGGAGGAATGCGG
>PFJC01000006.1 GCA_002782865.1 Candidatus Uhrbacteria bacterium CG_4_10_14_3_um_filter_41_21 | reverse complement strand
TAGCCGAAATATTTTTCCGCAACCTTTCTTTATTTAAATTTAAAAGAATTTATTGAGTAGGTTGCGGAAAAATACATCATATAACTACCTATGTCCCCGTCAACCACAATCTGTGGACACAAAGAGGCCGCGAGGCCTCTTTGTTCTAAATGATTGTTGTTGGTTCTTGGTAAGGCGCGTTGTTCATCCAGACGGCATGAATAACTCGTGCCATTTTGTTCATGGTAGCGACAAGCGCCACTCTATAAGGTTTGCCTTGGTCTTTCTTCTTGTGGAAGTAGGTGTAAAATTGGTTGGGTCTTAAAACGGCGACAGAGGCGGCATTATAGAGTCTTGTTCTTAGAATCGTAGAACCTCGTTTTGAGATGCGTCTGTATTTATCTATGGAACTTCCGGACTGATGGACTTTAGGATCGATGCCAATGAAAGCAATAAGATGTTTGGGTTTTTGAAATTTTGCGATGTCTCCAATCTCAGCAATACAAGTGGCGGCCGTAAGAGGTCCGACACCGGGGATCGTTTGAAGTAGCTTTTGTTCTTCTGTTCTATATTGTCTGATCATTCTTTCCGTTTCCTTCATTTTTTGCTTTGTCAGGACAAGAATATCAGCGCTCATGGATGGAATATCTTGTTGAATGGCAAATGACTTAAAGTCAGCGGAGGATTGACGCATAGTGAGAATCCAATGAAGTTTTGCCAGATATTCACGGTCACGGATGAGATTTTTTAGTGTGATGTCGGCCGCTGTTTGCGTAAATGGATATCCTTCACCCTGCATGGCGCAATATCTGATGATCCTCGCATCGATTGTGTCGGTATTGGTCTTTCGTATGTTTCTTTGACTATACTTGTTTGTGACAAGTGGATTGATAAGAACCGGCGTATATCCTTGTTCTTTCGCGCGCATGCACAAAAGAAGATGATAGTGACTGGTTGATTCCACGCCGATGTAAATACTGCTTCGCGCGGTTTCACCGGACGGCTGTTCTTTTCCGATACAACGAAACAGTCGAGTAATGCCGGAGGTGGTATTGGGAAATGTCTTTACGGATTGGCTATCGCCAAAACAAGCGTCGAAAGTGGCTTTGGCCATATCAACACCGATATATTGTTTGACAAT
>PFJC01000005.1 GCA_002782865.1 Candidatus Uhrbacteria bacterium CG_4_10_14_3_um_filter_41_21 | reverse complement strand
ATCACCTCTATTTCCTATTATCTACCTATGGCTCAAGCCCTCTATCGAAAATACCGCCCGCAGATATTTGCTGATGTTACCGGTCAGGATCATGTAAAGCGAACTATTCAGAATCAAATTATTACTGGAAAAATCGCTCATGCTTATTTGTTTTCAGGTCCGCGCGGAGTAGGAAAGACAACCATCGCCAGGCTATTAGCTAAAGCTGCTAATTGTGAGGATGCCAAAGCAGGTGAACCATGTAATAAATGTAAATCTTGTTTAGATTTTGGCGACGGTAAAGCAATGGATATAATCGAAGTTGATGCCGCGTCACACACCGGAGTAGATAATGTTCGCGAGAATATTATTGATGCGGTTAGATTTGCCCCAGGCCAAGGAAAGTTTAAAGTTTTTATAATAGACGAAGTTCACATGCTTTCAAGCAGCGCTTTTAATGCACTGCTCAAAACATTGGAAGAGCCACCAGCTCATGCGATTTTTGTTCTTGCCACAACCGAAATACATAAAATCCCAGCGACAATTATCTCTCGCTGTCAGCGGTTTGATTTTCACAAGGTTAATAAACAAGACCTTTTCGCTCGTTTAAAAATGATTACAGAAGCTGAAGGTATAAAGGTAGATGGTGAAGTTTTTGATTCAATAATTAGAGTTTCTGAAGGCTGTGTGCGCGACGCTGAAAGTTTACTTGGTCAGATTTTGGCGTTAGGTGAAAAAAATATCACCGTTGAAGAAGCATCACTTGTTTTGCCATCGACTTACATTGCAACTGTTAAAGAAGTAACTTCGTTAATTTTAAAATCAGATGCCAAAGACGCAGTTCAAAAAATAAATCAGTTTATAGAACAGGGCGGACAAATGAAACCATTTTTGGACGAAATGATTGAGCATGTGCGGGGGTTGATGATGTCTGAAATATCTGAAGGGGTAAGGGGTAAGGGGTCAGGGGTCAGGTATGGAAAACTGTTAGATAATCTGCTTGATGTCAGACAAAAAAATGCACCAGAAGCATTTCCACAGTTACCGTTTGAAATAATGATTGTAGAAAGGTGTCAGGTGTCAGGAGTCGGGGATCATGATGACGATAGTGATAATAACGATCGATTTCCCCCAGTTATGGGGGGAGGAAAGGGGGGCGAACAAGATGATTCGGCGGCGAAAAAAGTGACGCTAAATAATCCGCCACTAATTAAAGTAGAGATGCCAGTGGAGAAACCTTGCGAGGCCTCGCCTGTCTCTCCGGAGCTCCAACCTGTCCCTCGAAGTCTGGAGGACGAAGTGGAAAGGAGTGAAGGGAGATTTTCAGTTGAAGATTTAAAATCAAAATGGAAAAGATGCTGCGATGTAGTCTCCAGAACTAACATTGCCTTGCCAATGATTTTGCAAAAAGCCGAGCCGATTGGTATTTACGGATCAAAAGTTCACATTGGATTTCGCCAGTCGTTTCATTTTGAAATGATGAGCCAAAAAAAGAACCTTGATGTTTTAAACGCAGCCATTTGCGAAATAATGAATTGCAAAATAGATGTTATGCCAGTTTTTGAACAGGATGAAACCGAAAAAGTGGTAGGGGAATTGGCCGAGGCGTTTGGGGGAGTTATTGTTGAATAATATCCTTTATTAAAGTACCAGGGTTAAGATGTTTTTTAATAATTTACATGCAGTTTACATTTTAGCCGTACTCTTCGAGTCCCTACCAGAAATGAAAAACCATCAGCCAATAAACTGATAGTTTCTCATGGTTCCCGGGTAGGGACTCGAACCCCAATTCTCAGGACCAGAACCTGATGTCCTGCCATTAGACGACCCGGGAGTGTTGCGACGTGATAATAGCTTTACTATTGCAATTAGTCAACAACTATTATTGACAAAAGTTGATTTTTGTGGTATATTTCAATCAATAAATAAACTAATAAATAATATATGACAAATCCATTTTCAGTAGGAGTTGGCGCTGGTGCGGAGCGAAGACCTGGCGTGAATGATGTGAATTACGATCAGGAAGGTAACAAGATATCAGCTAATGAGGCAATAGAAATGCGCGCTAAAGCTCAAGAGGCTAGCGCTGATAATACTCAAGAAGCTGGAGATGACCAAATGGCAGCTTAGTAATAAAATAAACAAAATAGGGCACTTGCCCTTATTTTGTTATATTGGCACAATTGACTTATTTTAATTATTTCAAGTTTGTGGCATAATTGAATAAAATAACATTTATATATGGTACATATCGCTGGAGTTACATCTAAAAGTCCTGAAAGACGAGGGCCACAAAATGAGTTAAAAGGAAGAAAAGAAAATAAAGTCGAGGCTTTTGAAAGCGTTTCACTTAATGATGATGTAGATATTATCGCATCAGCAATTCAAAGCGGAGACCTAAAAGTAACTCGCAAATTATATTTAGATAATGGAAAGGTTGATGAAGTTAAGCTTGAAAAGGCGGTTTTAGCGCTAGCACATAGTGAATCAAATATTGCTGTTATTGATTCTGAAACCATTAAAGATATCGAAAAAATCGTTTATGATTTGCAGTCGGAGGCCGGTCCGGGGGGAGAATTTACGCAATATGCTGATGGGCTGGAGAGAATAATCAATCAAATAGAAGCAATTCGCACAGAAAAACTAGAAGAAGTAAATGAAATTCTAAATGCGAAGGGTGAAGCTGCCGAAATTTCAGAACCGTCACTTTCAGAAATTTTAAAGCAGGCTAATACACTTGGTTTTTCCGAATTGGCTAGCATGCGAGAGAAAGACATCCAGGGTGTGATGAATTCAAATGAACAATTAAAAGCAGAAATTGCCCAATTACAAACAAAAGCTAAAAGCTTTGGTCAAAGATTATTTGGTCTTTTTGGGGGTGGAGCTAAGGCGCAAATTAGAACCCTAGAACAACAAATGGCCTATAACAGTGAAATTATTTCAGCTGTCGATAGATTGAAGAACGCTTATGTTGAGGCAAACGCACCTGTAAGTACTGAGCGAGCTCGCTCAACTAAGTCAGATGAAATGCGAAATAGAAATACGCCAAGATCAACTGGTTCTGGAAAGATGGCTGTCTAAAAGATTATTAAAAGAGGAAGAGCGACCAGATGGTCGCTCTTTCGGTGTTCGCCATTTTAGGCGAACAGGTTGATCAGGTTTCCAACTTCGTCGACAACCTCAGGCTCGTTTTCGGCTGAGAGGACGACGGTGTTGATCTCCTGGTCCGTGCTGAATAGCCATCGAAGCAGTGACCTAAAGGTCTCGTCTTCGACGAAATTCGGGCACAGGTCGGCGCGGGTTTTGGTCCGCACTAGAAAGAGATAGTGGCCTTGCCATGCTCTTTCAAAAATTTGCCCCCAAGACGGTGGCCACTCCTCTGGGGGCAGGTTGAGGAGTTGACGAATATTTCTCTTTACCACGCTTCCTCCAGGGTTAGCTTGAAAGATTAGCGGTTTTCTGGCATGCTGTCAAGCTATGAAGGTAAATAAATCAAAAGTATTACTTGGGATGAGCGGTGGCGTTGATTCCAGCGTGGCTGCGGTTTTGCTTTTGAAGGCTGGTTACGAGGTGATTGGAGGGTTTATGAAGAATTGGTCTGAAGGTCATCAGGTGGTGGATGCTCAGGCGGTCAAGACAGAATGTTCTTGGCGCACAGAGCGTCGTGATGCTATGCGTGTTGCTGCTCAGCTCGGAATTGAGTTTTATACATTTGATTTTGAAGAAGAATACCGAGCTCAGGTATATGAATATATGATTGCTGAGTACAAGGCTGGGCGAACACCAAACCCTGATGTTCTTTGCAATAAATACATGAAGTTTGGCTTGTTCTTAGAAAAATCTCAGGAATTGGGTTGCGATTATGTGGCGACTGGACATTATGCACGAACAATGATTGACGAGGTTGGAACTCATCTATTATCAGGTTTAGATAAAAATAAAGATCAAAGTTACTTTTTGTGTCGCTTAGAACAAGACCAAATATCTAAAGTTCTGTTTCCAGTTGGTGAATTGCAAAAGGCTGATGTGCGAAAGATTGCTGAACAAAACAAGCTCCATGTTGCAGATAAGAAAGATAGTCAGGGAATTTGTTTTGTGGGAAAAGTTGCATTAAATGATTTTTTAAAAGACAGAATTAAACCGCAAGAGGGCAACATTATTGATACAAACGGTAAGATTCTTGGAAAGCATCAAGGCCATATGTATTACACTATTGGTCAGCGCCAAGGTTTGGGACTGGCAGGTGGTCCGTGGTTTATAGTTGAGCGTCGACCAGAAACAAATGAAGTGGTGGTAGCAAAAGATGAGGATAAAAGTTTATATAACTCAGAACTGATCGCAACAGGGATCACAGAAACAATTGAAGGGGGTCTGGAATCAAAGATCGGACAAAAGATTAAAGCTCGAATCAGGTATCGTCAACCTTTGCAAAGTTGTCAGGTGACCAGGTTGTCAAATGGCCAGGTTCAGGTGAAATTTGATAAACCACAGCGAGCAGTAGCACCGGGACAATTTATTGCTTTTTATCGGGGCGACGAACTACTTGGATCCGGAATCATCTCCTAGAATTGATACCGGTACCTATCTAACAGAAAAACGCCAATTTTGGGTGTTTTTTTGTTTCAGCATTGACAAAATCACTAAAATCTGCTAATATTCGCTGTTTACTATGATTAACCTGTTACCAAAAACAGAAGTTATCAATGTCACAGACAAGGTTTGTTATCCTGCGTGGGATACATACCGAAGGCGCTCAGTGTTTAGGTGCCTCGGCTTTTGTTTTAAAGGTTTTTTTATTTATTTTATTGGCAGCACTGTTTGATATAACCGGACTTTTGTTTGCAACCACAATGACAAAGACAGAGTTGCTTACAAACGAAGATAATTTTATAGCGATAGATGGTGATTTGATTTATACAGACGAAGGAGCCTACTCAATGCCAGCAGCTGGTGAATCAATTGTTTTAATTTCTGATGATTTTGCAGGTGGAACATTTACTGACACTAACTTATATTCAGGTTCAGTTAAACTCAGTCCAATTACTGACAAACCGGAAGATAGTCTTTTATTTTCACTTTCGTTTGAAGATGCTGTTGGAACATTAACTGATACCGGAGAGAAAATGACCGCCTATCAGTTTTTAGGAGGCATTTCAAAAACCGGCGGAATTGTCGGGGAAGCTTATACATTTGATGGAGTGAATGATGCTGTTAATGTTCAATTCGCTAGTCAAGAACGAATTGGTGATATGACATTTTCGTTTTGGTTTAAAAAACCAGACTTGAATAACTCTTTGGATTATATTCTTGATGGCAGGCCAAATGGAAACTGGTGGATATTAAATAATTATGTTGGTGGTAGCGTTTGTGCTGATCCAAGCGGAAATATTTGTTTTTACGATGTTGTTGAAATCATCTCGGATAAATTAGCGGAAAATGAGTGGCAACATATCGCCTTTAATGTGACGGCAGATACTACTACCGCATACATCAACGGAGTGGCGGCAGGTACCGGGGGTGGATATTTAGATACTCGATATCCGGGAACGGCAATGTACCTGGGAGACACCTTACGCATTGGAAGCCGATTGAATAATAAAGATTATTATCAGGGTGACATAGATGAAATTTCAATTTATGGTCGGTCTTTGAGTTTGGAAGAAATCCAAACACTGTCACATGCCTATGAGCATGTTGGTACATATGAGACTGGAATTATTGATCTTGATGGCTCTGATTTGTTTGATGTTGAGCTAGCTGGAGAGAATACAGATCTTGCCACTGTTTATTACCGAATTTGTGAATCAGCTACGGTTTGTGGTGGTAACTATGTAGCATACGACGGTGTGCCAGTTCGTGAAGTTCATTTTGTTCAATTAAATATTCAGTTAAACGCTGGAGAAAATGATCAGGTTTCGCCAGTGATTAGTCAAATCGAGATAATAAAATCAAATTGTCCTGACAATATTGGTATAATCCCATTAGATGGTTTAGTTTTAGAACAAAATTAGACAATGGATTCATTGATAGTAAACTCTCAAACACCAGGCGAAAGTGATATTCGTTTTCAGGTTTCAGTTAACGCCGGGGACACATGGTTGTGGTTTGATGGTGACTCCTGGGACGAAGCTGTAACGGGCAGTGATGCAAATACAGACATTCAAATTTCAAATGCCATTGATGAATTGCCGGTTGATAATTCAGTTTTTGTTTGGAAGGCAATCTTGATGAGCGATGGACTAGACGCACCGCTTTTAGAAGATGTAACTCTTACTTATCAATCAAGCGAGGCAGCGCCGGAACAACCGGTTTCAACTGGTGGTGGAGGTGGTGGAGGTGGATCAAATAAGCCGGATTATCCAATAAGTAAAAAGCCAACAGCCAGTGATGATAATGAAGTAGAAACTGACGAAGCTGAAGATGAGGCGACGATTGATGACAGCGAAGAGACTAGTATAGAAACAATCAGTGCATTAGGAGGCGGTCCGGGTTATGCTCCTCGTGGGCAGGCATATTCGCCTGTAACAGGTGAAGTTGAAGAAATTACACCGGTTATGGCCGGAGACTATATTCGCAGTCCATCGTTTTCAACGGTTTATTATGTGACTGATGATTACAGCAGAAGACCGTTTTGGAACTCACAAACATTTATGACTTTGGAGGACTCATTTGATAATGTAAAGTGGGTAACAGACGCAACGCTAACAGTGCTTCCGCTTTACAAACCAATGATGCCAAAATCAGAAACAGTACTTGTAAAAATTCAATCAGATCCAAAAGTTTATTGGACAGAACAGAGCGATAAGGATCCATTGGAGTTTACGCTGCGCTGGATTACCAAAGAGCAGATTGCCAAAGAAGTGTTTGGGGAGAACTGGGCAGACTATGTGCTAGACATCGAACCAACGCTATTTAGTAATTTAAAGTTCGGAGAAGATATTAAACAACCGAAAGAGTTATCAGGAAAGACTTACGACTTAGTAAAAATAAGAAATAATAATAATTAAAAAAGAATCGCTAAGGCGATTCTTTTGTTTTCGATGCTCTCGACAAAAGCCAACTGTTTCGGTACTATTCTTGCGTTATGACAGAACTAGATCGAATTCGAAACTTTTGTATTATTGCTCACATTGACCACGGCAAATCAACTCTTGCCGACAGGTTGCTTGAGGTAACCGGAACTGTGGATAAGCGCCATATGCAAGAGCAGGTGCTTGATTCAATGGAGTTGGAGCGTGAACGAGGAATTACAATCAAGCTCGCCCCGGTTCGAATGAAACATGTCAAAGATGGAAAGGAATATGTTTTGAATTTGATTGATACTCCGGGCCATGTTGATTTTAACTATGAAGTTTCCAGGTCGCTAGCTGCTGTTGAAGGCGCAGTGCTTTTGGTGGACGCTACCCAGGGTGTGCAAGCACAAACCTTGGCAAACCTTTATTTAGCGCTCGACCAAGGTTTGCAAATAATTCCGGTTCTCAACAAAATCGATTTGCCGGCAGCCGATGTGCCAACCAGAACACGCGAAATAATGCAGCTTATTGGTTGCACGGAAAAAGACATTTTGGCAGTATCAGCTAAGACCGGTGAGAATGTAGAAAAGCTTTTAGATATTGTAGTTGATAGAATTGACCCGCCAGTTGGTAAAGATACCAAGCCAGCCCGCGCGCTTGTGTTTGATTCTTATTATGATGACTACAGAGGAGTTGTGGCATATATTCGTGTGATTGATGGAAAATTCAGAAAACGCGACCGATTAAAAATGATGAACACCAAGGCGAACGCCGAAATTTTGGAAGTTGGCGCGCTTGTACCAAAGTTTTTCAGCACGCCGGAGCTCGAGACCGGTCAAATCGGTTATGTAATTACTGGGCTGAAAGATATTGAAGCCTGCCGAGTTGGGGACACAATGACTTTGGAAAATGTAAATGATGTTGTGGCACTTCCTGGCTACAAAGAAGTAATGCCAATGGTGTTTGCGGGAATCTTTCCAGAAGAAGGTGACGATTATTCAGCCTTGCGTGACGCCATTGATCGTTTAAAGCTAAATGACGCTGCTTTAACTTTTGAACCGGAGCAGTCCCCGGCGCTTGGTTTTGGTTTTCGAGCCGGATTTTTAGGAATGCTTCATTTGGAAATTCTAAAGGAAAGACTAGAGCGCGAATACGGCATCGATTTAGTTGTTACTGTGCCGTCTGTGGCTTATCATATTTATAAAACAGGATCACAGGAATCAGAAATCATAAAAAGCCCGCTCGATTTACCGGATCCGTCTCACATCGATAGAATCGAGGAACCGTGGTCAAGACTTGATGTTATTACGCCAATAGAATATATCGGTGGAATAATGACTTTTGTTCAAGACAGACATGGTGTTTATAAAAATACAGAATTTTTGTCAGAAGGTCGGGCAATTTTAAAGTATGAAATTCCACTTTCGGCTCTGATTGTTGATTTTTACGATAAGCTGAAAAGTATCTCCAGCGGTTTTGCCTCAATGAACTACGAGGTGTTTGAATATCGACTAGCGGAAATAGTTCGAATGGATGTGCTTGTAGCCGAAGAAAAAGTAGAAGCGCTGACCATGTTTGTTTACAAAGAAGATGCGCACAGAATTGGAAAAAAAATTGTTCAATCACTTATGGAAACAATTCCACGTCAGCAGTTTGTAATTAAAATTCAAACTGCGGTTGGAGGAAATATTGTTGCCGGTGAAAGACTGTCAGCTCTTCGAAAAGATGTGACAGCAAAACTTTATGGAGGTGATGTAACTCGAAAACGCAAACTTTTAGAAAAACAGAAAAAAGGAAAGAAACGAATGATGGCGCATGGTAAAGGAAAAGTCAGCATCCCGAGTGAAGCATATTTAAAAGTTCTTAAACGCTAGTTGTGTTAAAATAAACAATATGAACCATAAATCAAATAAAATTAGAAAAGTTTGGGCCGTTGTGGCGCTTATAGTAATGCTGACAATGGTATTTTCAAGTCTTGCTTTTAGTTTACAATGAATTATAAATGGAAACTTAAAGAACGAGTCTCTGGTGATATAATTACGCAATTACTAGCAAATCGGGGAATCGGCGAGAGGGAAAAACAGGCGTTTTTAAACCCGGATTGGGATCGGGATACAAACGATCCTTTTTTGTTTACAAATATGCAGTCGGCTGTGGATAAAGTTTTTATAGCTCTTGAAAATAAGCAAAAAATAGTTATTCATGGAGACTATGACGCTGATGGCGTTTCCGGCTCATCACTTTTGTATATAACAATATTAGAATTAGCAGACAAAATAGGAACACCTGTAAATCTTGATGTTTATTTGCCAGATCGTGAAAAAGATGGCTACGGTGTGGCACTTCACACCGTGGGAAGGATGATAAAAGAAGGGGTTAATTTAATAATCACAGTTGATTGCGGAATCGCAAACGCTGATGTTTTTGAAGTAGCTCAACAGGCTGGAGTAGATGTAATAATTTGCGACCATCACCAAATGGCGCCGGAAATTCCAAAGCACGCAATTATTATTCACCCGCTTGTTGCCGGCGAGGTTTATCCGAATAAAAATTTGTGCGGAACTGGTGTGGCCTTTAAATTAGCAAGTGCACTTATAATTGAAGCGCGAAAAAGAAATTTAGATTTTCCGATTGGTCATGAAAAATGGTTAACGGATTTTGTAGCAATCGCAACTGTTACTGATGTTATGCCACTACTTGGCGAAAACAGAGCCTTGGAAAAATTTGGATTGCAGGCGCTTAATAAAACTCGCAGGCTAGGACTTCAAAAAATAATTGAAATGTCTGGCACTGAGTTAGGAAGTATTGATACTCAAACCATTGGTTACAGAATTGGGCCACGAATTAATGCTGCCGGTAGAATCGGCTCAGCCAGAAGTGCGTTTAATGCGCTTGTTGCCAAAACCGAGCAAGAAGCCGAAGAACACGCAAACACGCTTGAGATGCTAAATCGCAAGCGCCAAGAAATTACAGAACTATCTTATAATGAAGCAAAGCGCTTGGTCACAGCAAGAAAAGACGCTCATGTTCATGTTGTTTGGAACGAGACTTGGGCGCCGGGAATAGTGGGGCTAATTGCTGGAAAGATTGTAACCGAGTTTGGCGTGCCGGCTTTTGCTTTAACACGCGTAGACGATAAATATGTAGGATCGGGCCGTAGTATTAATGGTTTGCATTTGGTAGAAGCAATGCGATCGTGTGGGGACATTTTTATAAAAGCAGGTGGACATCCCGAGGCTTGTGGTTTAACTATCAGTGGCGAGGATAATATCAGACTTTTCCGTGAACGGATAAATATATATGCTAAAGATTTTTTTGCTGATACTAATGTTGATTTAAGTATTGATATCGATGCTGAACTTCCATTTGAGGAAATCACTTTTGATGCTTACTATCAGATTAGACAATTTGAGCCTTTTGGAAAAGGAAACCCGGAACCGGTATTTTCAGCAAGCGGAACTATTTTAAAAGCAGATGCCGTTGGAAAAACAGGAACGCATCTAAAAATAACTTTAATGAATCACAATGGAGTCAACCAGCTGATTGGTTTTGGTTTTGGAGAGTTAGCCGGTCAGCTAACAGTTGGAACAAAGATTGATGTTGCATACGAACTATCAGTCAATGAGTGGAATGGAAATATCAGTTTGCAAGGCAGAATTATTGACATTATTATAAAAAACAGCTAGCATTGGCGTGGATTTTAACCAAATGAGGAAGTGTAATGAGAAGTCTAAGAATCGTGACCATGCCGCACTTGCTCGCACAAGCGCCGGAAGAGCTTGAGGCGCTTGTGCGTTGGCTCGGTAGCGATGAAAGAGTAGTCGATCTGGCACGAGTGATCGTGCCATTCACGACACCAAATCATTCGACAGCAGGTCGACTGACTGCGATGCGACGAGATCGTAATGTTGAGCCAGAAGACTGGTCTGCAGTGCTTCGGATCATGATGAGCTCGGTTCAGATGCGTATGTACCCTTGTTACAAGCCCAGCGATGCTGGCGAGGGTGACCACGATATTCGAATAAAGATTGGTCGAATATTCCTGATGCTGGCTAATTCACGAGTGCCAGCGCATCGCCTTCTGCTGTTAGATATCTGGCTGGCGCTTGACACTCTGCGCGAACCCTAGCGTCATCATCGCGTGTGCCCCGACCTGCAAGCAGGTCGGGGATTATTGTTTGTTTTGAAAACGTGGCAACTCGGTTGCCACGTTTTCATGATACAATTAGCATATATGGAAAAGTTTGTGCGAATTTTTACTGATGGTGGAGCGCGCGGAAATCCGGGGCCGGCGGGATCGGGTGCGGTTTTGTACGAAATTAGTTCAGATGGTAATCAAAAAATAGTGGCAGAAATTTCTGAATATTTGGGGATCGCCACAAATAATCAGGCTGAATACCAAGCAATTGTTTTGGCGCTAAAAAAAGCTAAAGAGCTAGGCTACAAATCAGTTGAGATGTTTATGGATTCCGAGTTAGCTGTTAAACAAATAAACGGTGAATACAAAGTTAAAAATGAGGAACTGGCAAAAAAGTTTTTGGAAATATATAATTTAAGACAGTCATTTGATAATATTTCTTTTACACATGTCAGGCGTGATAAAAATAAAGAAGCTGATGCACAAGTTAACGAAGCAATTGATGCCAATGTGTGATATAATTTTTTTGAAAGATATTAGTCTGGTAGGTCGATAGAATCCTATTGTTCCCAAGCGAAGCCTGGTCCGGATCCGCCGGATAAATCTCTAATTTCTAATAATTTATGAGTCTATTTACGAGAAAAGAAAAAACTGTTGCTGGACTTATTGGTGTTGATATCGGCGCAGGAGGAATAAAAGTCGTAGAACTTGTTCCGGACAAGTCTCGTTTGCGTTTAGCTACCTATGGTTACTCCGACAAAAAATCCCCGGGCGCAGGAGGAACACCACTTATCGACGATCCTAAAAAAGCAGCCGCAATTTTAGTTGAGATAATAAAGCAGGCAAAAATAAAATCTGTAAACGCCAACGCCGCTTTGCCTAGTCAACATGTTTTCCATGCTGTTGTAACAATTCCGCAACCACGCGACGCAAAAACTGATTTAAAACCAATCATTGAGTCTCAGGTTAAAAAACTTTTACCAATGCCGATTGATGAAATGATTATTGATTCAATGGTAATCGACAAGCATTTGCTCCCGGTTGAGTTATCAAAGGAGTCAGGGGCCAGTGATCAAGGGTCAGGAAATAAAAAAGATCAAGAATTAAAAACAAAAGGCGATAAACACATTAGAGTTTTGATTTCTGGTGCGCCAAAAAAATTGGTCGCTAAATATGTAGAAATTTTCAAGCTGGCAAAACTAAATTTAACTTCACTTGAAACCGAAGCTTTTGCTTTAATCCGATCGTTGGTCGGAAAAGACAAAGCCAGAATAATGATTGTTGATATTGGCTATGAGCGTACGAATCTTTCCATTATTGATCAGGGAATCCCTTATTTACACAGATCAATAAAAGCCGGTGGTGCTGATGTTACAAAAATGATTGCCAAGCAAATGGGCGTTTCACTTGAGCAGGCCGAGCAAACAAAGTTGGATTTAGCGATTTCAACTAGTCAAGGAGAGATTCCACCGGTTTTGCAGGAGGCAATGATGCCAATTTTGCACGAAATAAAATATGCGCTCGAGCTTTATGCGCAACAATCATTCCATGATAATTCATCGGTTGAAAAAATAATTATTACCGGAGGCTCAGCTCATTTGCCCCAAATTGATCCGTTTTTAACAAAAGCTTTAAATATCAATGTTTATATTGGTGATCCTTGGGCTCGGATTGCTACACCTGAAGGAATCAAACCACTTATTAACGAAATTGGTCCTCGATTTTCAGTTGCCACCGGATTAGCAATGAAGTTGATGAAAGAGGATAAGAAATAATATGTCGTCCCATTCGATATTAATTATCGCATGTGACCCATATTTGGCGGGAATATACGGTAGAAAGTTTGAACGCGATAATTGGGATGTAGAAATTGCCGAAACTATTTTAGATGGAGAAAGAACGGCAATTAAATCACGACCAAGCATTATACTTTTAGATGATGAATGCGCGGCCGATATTTCTGGTGAAATTAGAAGGCTCAAATCATTACCAACTATTTTAAAAACTAAAATCGTTGTTCTAGCGAAAGAAGGTGATCAGAAAAAGATTAGCGAATCGTTTAGCGCCGGCGCCGATGATTATTTATTGCTTGGTCATTTTGTTCCGCAGGAAGCGGTTCAGAAAATGAGAAAAATGTTATAATAAAATCGCTATGAAAAATCAAAAGGGTTTTACAAAAATTGAAATCTTAGTAGTTACAGCCATAGTTGGGCTACTGGGAATAATGGCCGTTGTGTCAGTTATGACTGCCAGATCACGAACTCGTGATGCGGTGCGTTTGTCAGATGTAAGACAAATTCAAAGTGGTTTGGAGCTGTATTTTATTGATACAAATTCATATCCAATTATGGGCGATGTAACAGCTCTTGGAACTGCAGTCGCATCGTGTCTTGGTGTTGATGGTTTCGGCGCGCCTTGCGCAACCGGTGACAAAACTTATTTAGATGTTGTTCCATTTACGCCAACATTAGGACTAAGCGGTGCCTCGACTTGTAGCGGTTATTCAAATGCTTATTGCTACTACTCAAACAGCGATGAATATTATGTACAGTTTGAATTGGAACACGCAAACCCACAACTTGAATTACAAAAAGGCGTGAACTGTGCTACTCCATCAGGCCTTGATGCTGGAGCTTGCCAAACATTAACACCAGTTCAGTAATATGAATGTAATATTATGGACAATAGTAATTAGTCTTGTTGGAATAGCGGTTGGAAGTTTTTTAAATGTTGTAATTTTCAGATCTGAAAAAAAATTACCGCTTACTGGACGATCAAAATGTCTTACCTGTCAGGAGCCGGTAACCAAACTTGATCTGATTCCGATAATTAGTTTTTTCGCATTGAAAGGGCGTTGTCGTCGTTGCACAGCTGTAATTGAATGGCAATATCCGATTATTGAAATTGTAACTGGTGTTTTATTCGGATTATTATTTGTAAGAGCTTTTGCTGGAGTTGGATTCCCATATTTTGTTGATAATAGTCAGTGGTTACTTTTGTTTGTTCGTGACGTAGTAATGGTTTGCTTTTTGCTTATCATTTTTGTTTATGATTTTAAGTATTCCTATATTTTGGATAGGTTTACTATTCCGGCCATGATCCTGGCGCTACTTTTCAATATTGCCCTTGGAGCAGACGCAACATCGCTACTTTTTAGCGGACTGTTGCTTGGATCATTTTTTGCCTTTCAGTTTTTGATTTCAAATGGACGCTGGATTGGCGGAGGCGATATTCGAATGGGACTTTTAATGGGATTCTTTTTAGGAATCACAAATGGTCTTGTTGCTTTGTTTGTGGCTTATATAATTGGAGCAGCTGCTGGAATTATCTTAATTACCTTTAAGAAAAGAAAAGCAGACAGTCATGTTCCATTTGGAACTTTTTTAGCCCTTGGAACTTTAGTGGCGATGTTTTGGGGAACGCAGATTTTAGACTGGTATTTGGGATTATTGGGATAGACTATTATATATCGATTAGTTAAACCAGCTATATAATTGGCCTGGCGCATAAAAGTATTAGTTAATATTTATATTATAACCGTTAACTTACGATCGTCAGTTAACGGTTATTTGGTACAAAAACTTCTTTTATTAACTCTGCCATGTGGCCAGTTTTTTTGATATAATAAATTAAACTATGACAAAGAACGAGGCGCGTAAGCGTGCGCAAAAATTAAGAGAGGTGATTGAATATCACCGCTATTTATATCATGTTTTAGATACTCAGGAGATTTCCGACGGAGCGCTTGATTCTTTAAAGCATGAGCTTTATGAACTAGAACAAAGATTTCCAGAACTTGTTCGTAAAGATTCACCAACACAAAGAGTCGGTGGAAAACCTTTGGATAAATTTGATAAAATCAGACATCGTCACAAAATGTATTCAATGGAAGATGTTTTTTCAGCTGAAGAATTTGAGTCTTGGAAAAATCGAATTGAAAAAATTGCAAAAAAGAAAGATTTTGATTTCTATCTAATGACAAAAATCGATGGTCTGGCTGTAAGCCTGATTTATGATTCCGGAGTTTTAATGACAGCGGCTACGCGTGGTGACGGCATGATCGGTGAAGATGTCACGCAAAACATTAGAACAATCGAAGCGATTCCGCTTAAACTTCGTATTCCAAACGAGGCCGAAATAAAACAATTAAAAAAGGATTTTAAAATTTCAGAAAGTATTGCGAAGTTTTTAGCGACATTAAACGGCAGAATAGAGGTTAGGGGCGAGGTTTATATTCCAAAAAAAGATTTTGACAAACTTAATCGAGTGCTTAAAAAGAAAGGTGAAAAAACTTTTGTAAATCCACGCAATCTATCAGCCGGAAGTATTCGTCAACTAGACCCAAAGGTAACGGCTGCGCGTCCGCTTAACTTTAAAGCTTGGCACATCGATGATATCGGGCAGGGAACTCAGGAAATCGGAATGGAAATTTTGCGACTTATTGGATTTAAAGTTGCGCGTGGCGAAAGGGCTGAACAAATCAAAGATATAAAGTCTTATTTTGAGCATATTGCAAAGAAGCGTGAAAAATTAGATTACTGGATTGATGGATTGGTAATTAGAGTAAATGATCATGAATTGTATGAAAAACTTGGCGTAGTTGGAAAAACACCGCGCGGAATTATTGCCTGGAAGTTTCCGCCCGAGGAAGCAACAACAAAAGTAACAAGTGTTGATTGGTTTGTAGGAAGAACCGGAAAGCTTACGCCGGTAGCCACAGTTGAGCCAACATTTGTCGCCGGAACAACAGTAACCCACGCCACTCTTCATAATCCAGATGAAATTAAGCGCCTGGGTATAAAAATTGGCGATACAGTTATTTTAACCAAAGCTGGCGACATAATTCCAAAAATTACTGGCGTACTTGAAAAGCTTCGCACTGGGTCCGAAGTGAGCATTGGTGTTCCAAGAAAATGTCCGGTTTGTGATTCATATGTTGAGCGTAAAGGGAAAAACATTGATTTGTATTGTGCGAACCGCAAATGTTTTTCAATGGAAAAAGAAAGAATTCTGCACGCCGTGCGCGCTTTTGACATTATGGGTCTGGGCGGTCGATCAATTGAGCGTTTTATCAATGAAGGAATTTTAACTTCACCGGTTGATCTTTTTAAACTTCAGATTAGCGACATTAAAAATCTTGATGGTTTTGGCGAAGTATCAGCCAAAAAGATTGTTGAAGAAATTGCCGATAAAAAAGAAATCACTTTACCAAAGTTTATTGTTGCCTTAAGTATTCCAAATGTTGGCGAAGAAACTGCTTTTGCACTGGCTCGAGAGTTTGCGGCAATTAATAAATTAGCCAAGGCAAAACTAGAAGATTTAATAAAAGTTTCCGATGTTGGAGAGATAGTAGCGAAATCAGTTGTTGATTTTTTCGTTGATGAAAAAAATAAAAGAATGATTACTGATTTTGAATCTGTTGGGATAAAAATTAAAGCGCAAGCGCAAGTATCAAAAAAACTTCAAGGAAAGACTTTTGTGCTTACTGGTTCGCTTGATTCTTTAAGTCGCGATGACGCAAAGGAAAAAATTAGAGCGTTAGGTGGCGATGTTTCGTCTTCTGTCAGTAAAAAAACCGATTATGTAGTGGCAGGCACAGAGCCGGGGTCAAAATTAGACAAGGCTCAGAAGTTGGGCGTTAGAATTTTGTCAGAAAAAGAATTTTTACAAATTCTCTAATGTTTGATAGATTACAAGCTTAAAGATAATAGAGGATAGAGGAGATAGAAGTGATAATTCTCTATTATCTATTCTGCTATCATCTATAATCTATACATATGGCAAATATTGAATTTAACCTTGATCGAGTAGCAAAATTGGCAATGCTTGAGCTAACCGATCAGGAACGAGCTAAGTTTCAAGAACAGCTACCGTCGATTGTGGCTTATATTAGTAAACTTCAAGAAGTTGATACCTCAAATACTGACGCCAAAACCTACCTAAGTGATAGGGTTAATGTTTTCCGAGCCGATGAAGTTTGTGATTCAGACGAAGACACACACAGTCGTCTAATTGCTGCTTTTCCTAATTCAAAAGGTGACGCGCTGGAGGTACCAGGCATTTTTGAATAATATGAAATATAGAACAGCCATTGAAATAAGAAACGCAATTGAGGCCGGTGAAATAACCGCGCTCGAAGTTGTTGAATATTATTTAGCCAAAATTAAAGTTGAAGACAAGGCGATTAATGCGTTTTTGGAGACTTTTGATGAATCTGCGCTTGAGTCAGCCAGAAAGATCGACGCCATGAAAAAGGCGGGAGAGGCGTTACCTAGATTGGCTGGAGTTCCTGTTGCCATCAAAGACAACATGACAATCAAAGGTCAAATTTCAAGCTGTAGCTCAAAAATCCTAGAAAATCATCGTGCCAGCTATGACGCAACCGTAGTTAAACGCCTAAAGGTGGCAGGGGCCATAATTATTGGCCGAACAAATTGCGACGAGTTTGCCATGGGTTCCAGCAATGAAACTTCATTTTGGGGAGCTGTGCACAACCCGTGGAATTTGAAAAAGGTTCCGGGTGGATCTTCGGGTGGCTCGGCGGCCGCTGTTTCCGCCGGATTTGTTCCAATCGCTTTGGGTTCGGACACCGGTGGATCCATTCGCCAGCCAGCTGCGCTTTGTGGAATAACTGGAATGAAACCAACTTATGGTCGAGTGTCAAGATATGGGCTTATTGCGCTAGCATCAAGTTTAGATCAAATTGGACCAATCGCGCATACTGCGCAGGATTGTGCTTTAGTTTTAGAAGTTATTGAGGGCATTGATGAAAAAGACAGCACTTCACTCGAGTTGGATGAAAAAGTTGTGCCAGAGCTAATCGAGAAGAATTTTAAGGGAATGACATTTGGAGTGCCTCGTGAATATTTTATTGACGGAATGGACGAAGAAGTTCGAAAGTCAGTTGAAGAGGCAATCGAACTGATTAAACAAAATGGCGGAGAAATTAAAAAAATCAGTTTGCCATTAACAGACTACGCGTTGGCTGCTTACTATATTATTCAGCCTGCCGAGGCAAGTTCTAATTTGGCGCGTTTTGATGGAATTAGATATGGAACAAGAGCACAAACTGATAATCTTTGGAAAAGCTATCTACACGCTCGTGGAGATGGGTTTGGCGCAGAAACAAAGCGTCGAATAATGCTCGGCACTTATATTTTATCAGCTGGTTATTATGATGCCTATTACAAAAAAGCACTGGCAGTAAAAACAGAAATATTTAATGATTTTAAAAAGGCTTTCGAACAGGTTGATGTGATTGTTTGTCCGACATCCCCAGCTGTGGCCTGGGATATTGGCGAAAAGTTCAACGATCCTATAGCCATGTATTTGGCAGATATTTTTACAGTTTCGGCTAACATTGCCGGAATCCCCGGCATCTCAGTGCCATGTGGAGAAAATAATGGCTTACCAATCGGACTTCAGTTTTTAGGAGCATCTATGCAGGACGGCAAAATTTTACGAGCAGCTTCCGCTTATCAGTCGTTAACTGATTGGCACCAAAAAGATCCAAAATGATTCCTTACTTTGAACTCAAAACTATCGAGCTTGGACCCTTAACAATTTATGTCTGGGGCTTGTTTGTTGCCTTGGGTATTGTTGCTGGCTTACTCATTTCCAGATGGTTTGCAAAAAAGAAGGGACTGGACCCAAAAATAATTTCTGATCTTACCGGTTGGGTGGTTTTGGCAGGAGTTGTTGGGGCCAGACTCTTTCATGTTTTGTTTTATGACCTGGGAACATACATTGAAAATCCATTTTCTGTTTTTTATATCTGGGAAGGTGGAATGTCTATTTTTGGTGGATTTTTTGGAGCGGTAATTGTCGGAGTTTGGTATTTAAAATATAAAAAGCTTCAAGTACTTAGTTATGTTGACGCAGTGGTTTTTGGATTACCTTGGGGGTTATTCGTAGGTCGCATTGGTTGTTTTTTAATTCATGATCATCCCGGCATTCAAACTGATTTCTTTTTAGGAGTTTTATATCCAGATGGAATTATTAGGCATGATCATGGACTTTATCTTTCACTTTTGGGACTTGCAATAGGTTTGTGGTTTTTGCGTAGTATTAAGATGAAGACCCCGGCTGGGTATTATGCTGCTATGTTTACTTTGTTTTATGGGATATTCAGGATTCAGATAGACGAACTAAGACTACTTGATGTAACATATTGGGGCTTTACACCAGGACAGTATTTCTCGTTGTTGCTTGTGTTGCTTGGAATATTTATGTTCGGATGGATAAATAGAGATAAAATAAATGCTGGAAGGCGATTAACTAATAAAGATAATAGACTATAGAGGTAATAGATAATAGTAAAAGTTATTGTCTATCACTTCTATCACTTCTATCATCTATAATCTAAAGTTTATGACTGAAGAAAACAAAGGTTTTTTTAACGGCAATCCAAAAATGATTTTTCTTTTTGGTCTTGTTGCCGGTATTGCGATAACAATGATTTTGTCTGGCGCACTACCAACTTTTGGAGGACAGGAAAATAGTAACCCAACCGTTGTTATTGACGATTCAATTGACGACTCGACTGTTCCCGCTCCAACAGCAGTGTTAGCTCCGGTGACTGATGAAGATCATGTTTTGGGTGATATTAATAAGGCGAAGGTTATTTTAATTGAATATTCTGATTTTGAATGTCCATACTGCGAGCGTCACCACCCAACAATGCAACAAATTTATGATACATACGGCGACGATATCGCCTGGGTTTATAGACATTTTCCACTATCATTCCACCCTGATGCTGAACCGGCCGCACTTGCTTCGGAATGTGCAGCCGAACAGGGAAAGTTTTGGGAATATGCTGACGATTTGTTTACAAACCAAGATAGTCTAGGCGATGACTTGTACTTGCAACTGGCAGCTGATTTAGGGCTAGATGTTGATCAGTTCACAGATTGCTACGATAGCGAAAAATATGCTGATAAGTTAGCTTCAGATTACAACAGTGGAGTTGACGCAGGTGTAACAGGAACTCCGGCAACTTATGTTAATGGTCAGAAGGTTTCAGGTGCAGTGCCTTACGAAACATTTCAAACCATTATTGAGAGTTACTTGACTAAATAAAGTTTAATTTAAAAATCACCCCTGGTTTTCCAGAGGTGATTTTTTATTTTGACACATGAGAGATCCAGCCTGTTATTCTTCTTAATTCTTCTTCGACTTTTGAGCCGTCGTATTCGCCAGCGTGCATTCGTGTTCCGCTATAGCTAGGTTTTTTTTGATCAATGTGAAGATCAAAAATTATTTTCCCAGATTCTTGTTTTATATAAAGATGAAAGCGTGGGTAAAAGCCACTGGTTAGCTTGAGAACAAAGCTTTCGCTGCCAGTTTTAGGGTCGCGAAACGGAGCATAGCCAGCTTTGCGCAAAGCCTCCAGGGGATTTGTCACTTTTTCACTAGGAAATGATACCTGCATATTCTTTGTATTTGATTGATGATTTTTCTAGAT
Source organism: Candidatus Uhrbacteria bacterium CG_4_10_14_3_um_filter_41_21 (assembly GCA_002782865.1). Lineage (GTDB taxonomy): Bacteria > Patescibacteriota > Patescibacteriia > UBA9934 > UBA9934 > UM-FILTER-41-21. The sequence continues at coordinate 5,039 of PFJC01000005.1, read as the reverse complement.
GACCGGCGTTTTTCTTTTTTAGTTCTGTTTGGATAATTCCTAAGCAATGCTCTGCTACTCCTTTTGGTGTTAGTTCGGCATTTATGACATAGTCAGCGTTTTTCATGGAAGGGTAAAGGAATCGGCGATGACCTGGAATCATAATATGTTCCAAATATCCTTTTTCAACCCACGGCTGACGAAGCTTTCGTCTTTTCTTTTGACTATCTTCAGAAAGATTAAAGTAAAGCTTAAGATCGAGATATGGTAGTAAATCTTCGTTGACAAGCGACATAAAGCCATCGAGCAACATTATTTCTGACGGAAATACACATTTTTCACCAATCTGACAATCGTCCTTCCTTGAGTAATTCGGTGTAATTGCTGGTTTGCCGTCTTTTAAGTCCTTAGCAGCCTGGATAAGTCCTGACCACTTAATGCTATTTGGATTATCCCACTCCTGGTAGCCTTGCACAATGTTGACATCCGCGGCGTCAACAAAAAAATCGTCAAATTTTAAACGAGATACATTGGCAAATTGGCTTTGCATTAATCGACAAAAAACTGATTTTCCCGATCCGCTTGGTCCAGCAATGGCGATTATGTATGGGGTCATGAGGTAGCTTGTTAGCTTTGTAGCTTTTTAGGTAATTTGACTGACCACTGATAACTAACACCTGGCTACTTTGATTAATATATCGATTTTACCACGTCCATGATTTGATTCCTGTACTTTGTCCATATGGATTGATAATTCTTAGCCAAAATATATGAAGTTAATTGTGGTGATGAGCTACGGGGCTACTCTCGTTTGCGGCTTAGGCCTATGCCGTAGAAGGGGGTTTCCGATAGTACTGGTGCACTTCTGGTAGTGAAGCTCGTGTTGCGCGTGCTGAATGATAGAAAGATTCAGCATGTGTTCCGCAGATTAACTGTCATTGATCACCGGGGCATGTGAGAAGTTGTGAGGAAATGTCTACCTGTTTCCCCGGAACCAGGAAGAATATTAACTTACATTCAAGACCTGCACATCACCAACTCGGGGTGCGACCAACCAGCAATGGAGGGTCGCACCCCACCTTTTTTATAGACAGGCTTCGCGCCGACCCCATTTCGGCTTCCGATTCCGATTTTCAATTTTGGCGGTGTTATTTGAACGAAGTTCGAAACTATTTCGAGCAAAATCCAAATGATTAAAACTACTAATGCGGACGAGGCAGGGCGAAACAATTTGTCTGGGGGAATGGATTTACCCTGCCTCGGCTGATTTCCCGCCCGCAGGAGGGGTCTGGGGAAGAATCCTCCGCTTGCTCCTCTTTTTGTTTTGGCGAAATTCGGGCGGGCGTATTATGCAATTTCAGGTAAATATTTTTTTAAAATATTTACCACCTCCAGTTTCTTTTCTGAAGAAAAGAAACTAAGAACAAGATTCTTATAACCATTTTTTGTGAATTCTAATTCACTTTGCACTTGATTTACAAGTCCTTTGTTTGGATAAAACTTTAAAATTTCGACCACATCAGCAGACTCATCTGGTAAGGATTGAGTTAAAAATTCCTTGTCAGTATTGGTAAAAATAGTTGTTTTAAAATTTTCGTAATCTGAACTATCTTTTATGGCTCCAAATTTCTCGTTTATTGTTTTTTGTATTTGCCATTTTGAAACTGAAAATTTTATTTTTTCTTTGTCATTAGTATATAAAGATTTTACTTTGGCCACAATGAGTTCTTTAGCTGTCGGTTTTGATAAATGTAAACAAACTATCTCAATTATTTCTGGCAAAAGAAAGATGTTTTCAATCTCATTTAAACCAACACTAAAAATGCCGTCAGTTTTTAAAGAATCTAAATGTGTATCTGTTCTAAAATCTCTATCTATCAACCCATATACTTTTTTATCATGTAAATCAGAGTTATTCTTTAACCCTTTAACCGATTCAATTACTTTTTCGCAAGAACCTCTCGGTATAACCGTAAATTGATCATAGTATGTTTGGTATATCTGAATATCCAAAGATCCTTTTTCTCCTTCTACAAATAAAATTGGTTTCCTGCTTCCTAAGACTTCTAAAAATAAATTTTTTGGAATTACTTCGTTAGAATCTAGTTCTTTCCAAGTCCAATTATTATTTTTGTACTCTTGAATCCAAATAATTTTGCTTGCTGATTTGCTAACAGCGAAATCTAAATCATGGGTGATATAAATAAAAGTACAATCAGATCTAGATTCTTCTAATTTATTCCATAGCCTTACCATTAAAGACTTATGTAAATGTAACTCTGGTTCGTCTATTATTAAAATACAATTTTTTTCCGCAAGCAATACTTGGGACATTAAATACAGACCGACTTTTTCGCCGTCACTCATTTCACTACCTGCAAATTCTGTCGTGTCGTTCAAAGCCCTAACGCGATCTTTTTCAAGTTTTAATGTTCTGTATGGAAATACAAAATTCCATATCTCAATAACTTGTTCTTTTATAGATTTTGTGACTGATTCTTGCTTTACCTCACCCTTTGTTCGGATATCCTCCACTACTCTTTCGTTTCTGCGGGATTCCTCTGCAAATAGAGAAACCAGAACTTGTTGATAATCATTTTGAGGTTGAATTGGACTTTGGTTTTTATAACTACTATTGAATTGAGAAATAGCGGTTTCAAAATTTTGTCTTTGTACGACTTCATTCAGCTGTAAGTATCTCTGAGCAGAAATTCTTTTTGTTGGATTATTGTTTTGTTCAATTCTTGAACCAAATCGAGTTTTTCCAGCTCCATTTGCACCAACAATAACCATGTTCTTTTCAATGGATAAGGTTTCTTGTTCTTGGCTATTTGATTTTACAATTTGGATACTTTTCATGTTATTTTTTTGAAAGGTCAGCAAAAATCTTTTTTGCTATGTGATAAGCAAAATTTACAGGAACAGCATTTCCAATCATTTTGTAACCATCAGCAACATCACGATATTTGAAGATAAAATTATCGGGGAAAGTTTGGATTCTTGCACATTCACGAACAGAAAGACGGCGATATAAATGTTCCTTTCCGAGGACAAAAATCCGTTCGTTCTGACTTATAAACTTCATTTTGGGTGCTTGCGGATGAAGTGGAGCATGACGACCTCCTGCTTGAATAGTAAATGAAGGTTCATCCCATGATCGAACGCGGTTTCGTGACATATAAATCGTTGAAAACCCACCATTCATATATTCATGGTTTGGAATTTTCAAAGTATCACCATTTGTTTTGTTTTTATCTTTTGCAGGTTTTGCTAAACGCAGATCATAGATTGCATCTTTCAAAACAGGTTTATATTTTTGAGGTTCTGGAAACTCAAATTTCTTTTTTAATCTTTTGTGATAACCGATAATAATTACACGCAACCTATCTTCAGGAACATCGTAATCATTTGCATTCAATAGTTTCCAAGATATGACATATCCAGCACTTTCAAATTGCTTAATTATATTAGAAAATGCTTCAGCATGTTTTGGATGAAGAATCCCAGAAACATTTTCTGCAAGGAAAAACTTTGGTTGCTTCTCTTTGAGTAACCGAATGTAGTCGAAAAATAATTGACCTCGTTTGTCGTTAATCCCACGACCAGCCCCAGCCTCGCTCCAACTCTGACAAGGCGGACCTCCAATTATTCCATCAACATCTGGAATTTCAGACGCTGGAACATCTACGATACTTCTTTTGTCTAGTTTTGTTTTGGGAAAATTATGCTCAAACGTTTCCCAAATCGTAGAGTCATATTCATTTGCCCAAACAACATGAAAACCAGCTCTTTCAAAGCCTAAATCTAATCCGCCTGCACCTGTAAATAAAGAAGCTAATTTCATATTATTTTCTAAAACTCAATAATTTCGCCTCAAGCAATTTTGCTGGATTATTCGGCGATTTTATCTTTATATCTTTTATTGAAAAATTAGCATCAATTAAACTTTCAAGATTTTTTCTGTCTTTTTCTGGGAAAGACAAATATTTTTCTTTCAGCAAAATTGCATTAACAAAAAACTCTGAATTTTGTTCTGTCGGAACGACATAATCAAAAACCTTGATAGGATTTTCAATTCCCCACATTCCACGAATACGCAAATAAGTTATTCCGAGAGGATCAACACGATTAACCCTTCCAAGTTCATTTGTTTCCGAAAATTCAACATCTTGCAATTCATTAACGCCCTTTGAAATCTTATCTCTTATTCTTTCGTAAACCTCTTTATTTGCGGAATAACAATTACCATAAACGAGCCACAAGGCTTTTAGTTTATCGTCTTTTGAAACACCAACAACATAAACCAAGTCCTTTTCTCGCCAATCCTCACAATTTCTGCAAGCAGTAGTTATCATTGGACTATCGGAAAACAACTTGTCTTTAGGGTATGAGCTATTAAGCGCAATTCCTGAACGCAAACTTTCAATTTTTTTAACTTCTATTGCATCACCTTGTTTGATAATAATATCTGGCGGATTATTTTGATTTCCAATATAAGAAAAATATTTGCTGTAAATTTCATTTTTCTTTTCAAGATTATTTTCATTCAGGGAATTGCAAAATAAGTCTTTGATATAAAATTCTAAAGCGTCGCCCATGCTGTTGGCTCGGTTGGCGGCACGATAATGAGAAACCAAATTTGTAATTGGATTTTTAACTAAATTTGATATTGCAATAAGTAAATTTGTTTCCATAGTTTTATTTTATTAAATCCTCGATTGGCACATTTAATGCCTTTGCAATTTTTTTAATTGTATCAATAGTTGGATTTTGTTGCTTGCCAGCTTCGATGTTGATTATCGTATTATTGGAAACATCAGCAAGACGAGCTAACTTTTCTTGCGATAAGCCCATTTTTTCTCTTATTCGTTTAATTTTGCTTGACTCTAACATATTAAAATAGTAATATTAAATTGTGGTATGATGATTATATGTTTCAACAAAATAACCACAATATAATATTACTAAAATATTTCGAATCCGTAAAGCGAAAAGGGAGTTCCTTGGCGTTGCCCGCGAATGGGTTGGGTGGGTCAAGGGCAACATCTTCTTTGGTGGCG
>PFJC01000048.1 GCA_002782865.1 Candidatus Uhrbacteria bacterium CG_4_10_14_3_um_filter_41_21 | reverse complement strand
GGTCCGGCACGAATCGCAGGATCACTCCCGCGATTCCCGGCGCCGGACCAGTCACCTGAATGTTGCTCCAGCCCACATCAGTCAGACGCGCGAACGCGTCTGCCGATCGGACCGCCGCCAGATTGAGCTGACGGTCGGTCGGGCACTGGCTGTACGAGCGGAACTCGGTGGAAAATCCACCGGTCAGCTCCCAGTGCCCCGGGAGTGCCATCACAACCGGAGCGGGGATTTCGGACATGATGTCCTTGAACCCCGCCTCGTCGCAGGCGTTGTCGGGGTTGTAAGCGATCATGACGCTTCCGCCACAAACGCCGGGCTCGTCGACCGTGCCGTTGCAGTCGTTGTCGATGTTGTCCCGGCAGACCTCGATGGCCTTGGGGCTGATGGCGGGGTTGTTGTCGTCGCAGTCGCCATCATCAGTCGTCCAGTCGTCGCCATCGGCATCGGCATCGGCGTCGACCACAGTCGCCGGAACAGCCAACGGCTGTTCCGGCGACTGCGCGAACGCAGTGGCGGCCGCCATGTATGCGACCGCGAGGAGAGCGACAAGCGCCCAGAAGGTGTTCCGTCCGATCATTCGAACCTCCTGCCAAATAAATGGCGGGTGGGGGTGTAGGTTTGCGCCTCCCCGAAGGGGGGCGTCTTGGTATAGACGCCCTACCCAGAAATTAGGGTTTGGCGCACAGAAGGCCCGAAATCAATATATCAATGGAGGGATCGATATAGATTCCAGAGCCATCTGCGCGCCAAAATGCGCAAAATCAACTAATATTCTAGCTTTTCGCTTTTAAAAGTACATGTTTCACAACATTATGTGAACGCTGGAATTTACCATATTTTGAGGAAATTGTCAAGTAAAAGGCGACCAGGTTACCGCCGGAGACTGTCAATGACAGCGCAGGCGGTAACCTGGTTGCGCAAGAAACAAAAACCCCCTAAATGGGCCGGATGAGCACATTATTGCGAGGAGGAGACGCAATTATGGTTCAGTCCAGCCCACTCAAGGGGCTTATACGGGGACTTTAACAAGGGTTTGTGGGGGTGTCAAGACCTTTTTATGAATGGGCTTCCAGCCCATACCTGGCCCCATTTTCTTTGCTCATCCAAAGAAAATGGGGGAAAAGAAAGATGTATAACTGTCCGACGGCTCAAAGAATTCGCCCTAAAGCCTGCCGTTAATTTTTTATCCTGGCCTCCCCTCCACCAAAGGATTCTTAGAGTGGAGCCGGGTCGGCTGAAAAATTACAGGCGGACCTTGTACTACAAAAAACCTGAACAAAGCTCATGCCAGGGCATAACCGGGGCGTGCTCGCATAGTGGCCGAGAAGGATTCAGAAGTGATGGATCCGGTCGGCTAACAAATTTTCCGCGGACCGAGTGTGATTAGGAGTGACAGTTCGCTCCTCGCAATTGCGAGTGCAGCCACCGGGTTACCACCAGCCTAATTATCGCGTCAAGGCTTTGGCGGTAACCCGGTGGCTCTTGTCGAAGCAATCTCCTTTCTCAACGGGCGGACACATGGGTCCGCCCCTACGGCAATCAATTTCGTATTTCGAATTTAAAAAAGGCGTATGCCATACGCCCCTACATCCAACCCGCCTTCGCCCTTCGGGCTTCGGACGGGCAGGCATCCAACATCCTTCATCTCCAAATCCGCCTTGTAAGTCATCTTTTGCGTGACAATTTTATCCAAAAACAATCTAATAAATTTCGAAGCAATTGGCGTATCCCATGTTGCTTTTTTAATCGCCTCCATCACATCGCCTACCAAATGATACTCCTCGGCATAATATTCAAACCTGTCATACATAGCTTGACGGTTGAGTTCAGGATGAAAGCCAACGCCGTATATTTTTTCACCCGGAAACGTAAAAACCTGAACTGTTGATTTTTGAGTTGAGGCTAGGTTTAAAGCGCCCTCAGGTAATTTTGCTACATGATCCTTGTGGCCAAATTGAGCATCAAAACTTTCCGGTAAATCTTTCAATAGCGGACAAAAGCCAGCGCTTTGATTTTTTGTAAGCTTAAAAGTTCCGGTTTCCGCGCGTGTTTCGTCATTTATAACTTCCCCACCAAAAACCTTTGCGAGAATATGGGCGCCAAAACAAATTCCCAAAATCGGCATTCCCTGCACCCGTACCTCACGCAGCAAGCTGGCCACCTTCTCCATCACTTCAGGGATATCACCACTTGAAACTAGATATTCGCCAGACCCGCCTAAAACCAAAGCATCGTATTTTTTTATCTCTTCTATTTTCGGCACGCACTCCATTGCCGTCACCCTATCCACCTCTTCTTCCCCCAAACCAGAGTGCTTTAAAAAATAAAAATATTCATGGTCGCGCATTTTTGCGTCTTCACGGAATTGGAGGAGAAAGATTTGCATAGGGGGGGTGATAGCTTTTAGCTGTTAGCTTATAGGTAGTAAGTTTATAGAATATAGATAAATGATGATTTTGAAAATCCCCTGTTATATACAACCTACAAAAACTGTTGAGCCCCGCACCTTGTAAACAAGGTGCGGGGCCACGAGAACCGCTCAGAAACGCAGAGCCTGCTCAACCTGCTGGCGCAGATCGGTGTAGCTCCGCATGTCCGGAGCGCTCGGAATCACCATGATCATCTCAGCCTGCTGAGGACCAAGGGGCATTCCCAGCATGGCCCAAGGATGCAGGCTGCCGTTGATCGGATGCGAGATCGGCTCTGAGAATTCTGATACTTCCTCCAGCCGCTGCACACACTCCGAGAACGAAACACTTGAAGGAACATGAAGGTAGAAGTTACCAACCACGCGATCGTGCGGCGCGACACGACCGCCATTCACACGACGAACTTCACCATGCCCATGCGAACGAGTGAAGAGCGATCCGCCATCCCGGATGTTCGGATCAGTCCAGCCACTCTTCAGGCCACCAGCATCGAGCCAGATGATCCCGTCGAGATTGACCGACCCTTTGCTAATACCAGTCTCCCTCATCTTCCGAAGGACGGTCCTCTCGGTGCGCCGCACGAATAGACGAATCGCATCAGCGACCGCCTTGGCGGTCAGGGTATTTTCCACACACCACTGCCAGGGAACCACGTTCTCGAACCGACGAGAAGTAATATTGCCCTTATTTGCCAGACACCCGTCCTTGGTCGGTGCCTCCTCCTGTACAGTCAGACCCTTGAATCCCACCCGACCTTCGTGAATGGTCCAGGTAACTGAAAATGGAAGCGCACCCACATGCCAAACCTCGACACGGTAAGGGTGAACGCCATCCTGGAGGCGACCTTCACGCCACTTGGAGACAGCCTTGTGAAAAGCCGCTTCAGTGAGGAACTTAACGCCCTTGAGGCTGACAGAGGCCGGATCAGCCAAGGTCCAGGTATCACCGCCCTCGCCGCTGGCCGCGGAAGTGTCGGAAAGAACCTTCACCACCAGGTGCCCACTATCGAGCAGACGCCTCGTGCGTCCGTAGGCATCTTCTGCCGTCAGACAGAGCCGGTCGTTATCCACCGACTCGGGGAGCATAGCGCCCCATCCGCTGCGCTCAAGAAGCAGAGCGAATGAAGCCTTATCGCCCCACTGTATGGCAGTGAACGGATCAGGAGCGAAGACGTCTGCCGCCGGATTGCCGTCACGCCACTCGCCGAGCGCGGGCTCGAGCGGATCGTAGGGACGGATCTGCATGCCGCGACGCACGGCCGAAGCCAGCGGAGAGTCGAGCAGTGAGCTCAACATACTCTTGCCGGGAGGAAGAAAAACCAAGCTATCCGGAGAAACGCCGATACCACCCAGCCTACCCAGAAGGTAATCCCGGACGTAACTACGAACCACCGCCTCTTCATCACCGTCGGCCGACACGCAGAACGCGTGACTACCGGAGAGAACAAGACCGCGAGTCTGCAGGGCAGCGATCATGCCGGGAGAGTATCCATGGCTCAGCACTCCACCGTAACGGGTGAGGTCATGGACCAGAATCCGCGGCTTCTTCGCCACAGGCTGCTTCTTCTTGCGAGGCATCAGCACTCCATCTCTTGGGGTTGGCGCCGCAGAGCGGCTTAGTTGAAAGAACAAATTAAAACGACCTTTGTTGCCAGGGCCGTTTCGACAATCTAATTTTTGCAAATTACATTAGGTCGAAACAGCGCCGTCAATAATAAAGAGGCTTGCAACAAAAAGCACAGCCTTTGCTGTATGCATATGCCAGATTATCTGAGCGATGCTTTTCATATTATTTTAATATTATCCCAGTCATTAAAATTCTGTCAACTTAAGCTTAACAAAACTGTGGATTACAAATTAAAAAGGCCGGCGTACAGACCGGCCGTTAAAAGATAAATTAATCTTCGTGAATGAGCTGATGCCTGCGTTTTAATCTTTCAATTTGAATGAGGACATAACCAATCCCCGCTAAAAATCCCAAAATTAAGCCCGAAAAAGCATTAACTAAAATGTTTGGACGAACCGGCCAATTTGAATTTAGTGATTCATCAACCAGCTGAACCGTAATATTACTTCCTGAAGTATATGTCCAACCTTCTGTAATCAACACATGAGCAACTGCCAGCGCAATATTTTCAGCTTGTAAAACATCAGTGTGATAGGCTTTTACAGTTAGCAAACCGGAATTTCTCGAAACAGAAGTGGTAATGACTCGCTCCCATTTATTTCGGCGTTTAGTTTCATCATTTGGAAAATATGACTGATCAATATCATAATCAGTTACCATCACTTTATCAAAAAAACTAGTTGTATAAACAATGTCGGTCAGATCGTCCGCAATACGCTCAACTGAAAGACTGGCAGTGTAGGCGTCTACTGTTCCTAATTCTTGAGTAATCAAAATTCTAACGGTTGAACTATACTCAAGTGGTCGTAAAAAAGATAACAATACTCCAAGCAACAACCCAATTGCACCTAGCAATAAAACTGTTGGCCAGGCACCGATTATTGGAATTATCTTATTATAATTATTAGTCATACTTCCTCCTTAATATAAATCTTCATAATTAGATAATACAACTTTTACATCACTTATTCCATCTTCGTTTGCAATCTGGAATGTGACTGTGTCACCTGAAGCGTGTTTTGCGAGCAGATCAGCCAAACTAACAGACCCCAAAATCGAAACTCCGTTAACTGACAAAATTAAATCTCCTGCTTTTAACTCTGCTAAATCTGCCGGACCACTGCGGACAACAGCTGGAGTGTATGAATTTGGCGAATAGATCAAAGCCCCCATTGCATAACCATAAGTCTCCTCCTCGCTCATATTTAGTACAGAATCAACATCAACCACATAAGCACCAAGACCGGTGTGATTATTTTCATCACCACGAATTATTGAAGAAACAAATCTTGATCCAAGATGCAGAGGAATAGCTGCACCATCAATATCTGTAAAACCAACAAAAGTTCCGCTAGAACTAAACAATGGCAAAGCCGGTTCTAAAGCTTCATCTACAAACCAGCTATCCGTAAAAATTTCAGCCGGCTGAACTAAAGAAGAAGTTGAGTTCACAATGTCGCTCAGAGAAACTGCTATTACTCCATCGCTATCGCTAAGTGCAAACAAAATACTTCCAACATTTATTTCATCTGAGGCGCCAAATTCAACAGCAGACAAATTATCTGCCTCAACTTTTACCATGGCTAATTTTGTTAAAGTATCTAGTTGGATACTTGATATTTCATAGCGCTTACCGGCAATCCAGATTTCGTAATCAATGATAAGAGATGCTTCATTTGGTAAAACTTCTTGATCAAATAACATCCAACCATCTGCAGTTACCACAACGCCAACTGCCAGCGAATCGTCCTGTGAAATCCAATCTTGCTGTCTTGAACTATCCCGGGTCTTCTTTTGCAAAAGTGCGACTGACTCTGTTCCTGCTTTTAGAATAATATCTAAAGACTCTTCGTATGTTCCTGGAAGTGGAGACGGCTTTACCATTGATAAAACTCTAAAACTATTATTCACGGCCAAAGATTTTTGATAAGAATCAATCCAATTATCAGTCGCCACATTTATAATGATTGAAACTAAAATTGTCACAATAATTACAGATATCAATATTAAACCGCCGATTGTAAATTTTGATGTTTGTTTGATCATATCCATCTAGTTGTTGCAAAAATTATAATAAGTAGCGCACCACCAACGAGCAAATATCTTTTTAAAACCTGTACTGTTAGCTTATCAAGAATATGCGCCCTTGATAAACCTAGGAATAAATAAAAGAAAGTTGCCAACCCGGCGGCGTTTGACATAAAGCTGGTTGGTAACATAGCGAGGGCAACATAAAGCTCTGTTAAAATGATCGCGCCAACTAAAGCAAAACGAGCGCCGGTAGCAAATGCAATTTTACTTACCCAAAAAACAGCAATAGACAAAAATGAAGAAGACAATAATATTACAATTGCAGGAATCCAAACTGGAAGTTGTAAAAACAATTGAGCGGCGTAAGTTGCAGTTGAAAATAAAAATCCACTTGAGATAGCAATTACCAAGGAAAGATATTCAAGTGAATATGCCTGATAGGAACCGGGTAGATGATAAAAGGCAAATAAATTTTCCGAGTAAAACCAAAGTCCTATAATATCAACAAGCGCTAAAAGTATTTTAGCAGCATCATGTTCTAAAAATAAAAAGAAAAAAACTGAGGAAATTAAAAAGAAAACAGGCAACCCCCAAAAAACCCAAAATGCACCTCTTTTAAATTCCCAAACTAATAAACGCGCAAAAAGTAGAGGGATGCCAACAAATAAACAGATTAAAGCCAGAACCAAATAGTCTGGCGCAAAGATCAGCAAAGAAAATCCTAAAACAGTTAGTGCAGAAATGGCGGCTGGAGTTATTCGATGAAGTAATATCACATTATTGTAACCAATTATTCTGTGAGCGTAATGTATCTAAATCTGCGGAAATATCAAGACTATCATCTTGTGAAGCGTGAAATAGAATTAATGCTAGATCAAAATGAAAAGCCTTAAACTCGGCCGGTACTCTAATATTTAATAATTGTGAGTATGCCGCTTCTGCATTATTTGAAGTTTCAAAGTCAGACAAAAGTGCCACAATTTCAGTCTGATATTCTTCAACAGTAGGCGCGAACACTTGAAGTGCCTCAACATCACCACCGCCGGGCGACTGCATCCAAGCTAAAATACCAAGGACTAAAGCCAGGGTTAAACCAATTAATATAAACGGGAACCAAGTTCTGTAATGTGTATGCATAATTACTTTTTATAAAATGAAATCCATTGACTTACAAATACAGTTCCAAGTACTGCAAGCGGTATAGCCAAAAGCGCGCCAATAACTCCGGCAATTTGATAACCAACCATAATTCCTACAATGCTCACAATCGGATTTACGCCGGTTACTTTTTGCATAATTTTGGGTGTTAATATATCTGCTTCGAGCTGTTGAATTAAAAAGTACGAAACAACAACCAAAACTGCAAGCGCGGGCGAGATTGAAAAAGCGATTAAAACTGCCGGGAGCGCGGCCAGATTTGGTCCAAGGTATGGAACTATTTCGAGAAGTCCACCAAGTACCGCCAACACCAAAGCAAATGGTACACCTAAAATTGTTAACACTGCGTAATAGAGCAATCCGATTATCAACATCAATAACAATTGCCCTCTTAACCAAAAACCAACTTTTCTTCTTCCCTCTTTCAAAAATGCATCAATGAAATCTTCATGTTTTTTTGGAGTTATAAGTTCGAGTCCTGATCGAAGAGCGTGTTCCTCAACTGTCATGTAATAACCAAGTATCAGAACCAAAATAACTGCAAGTAAACCACCAAAAATTCCGCTGATAGCTGTAAACAATTGAGCAAAAGCGTCACCCGCTCCTGACTGTCTCAATGTCTTAACTATAGAAACGGCATCTTGATTTAAAATATCAATGCTAGAAAAAGTTCCTAAGTTTATTTTATCCCCTAAAAGTCCATCTATAACTGGAGAGTATTCATCAAACAAATTTTGAGATTGTTCGTAGACTGACGGCACGATTAAAACCAAAGCGCCAGCCATAACTACTGTAACTAGAAAATACGAAATTATTACCGCAACGCCTCTTGGCAACTTGTGTTTTTGTACCCAATCAGCAAATGGGTCTATAACAGTTGCTACAAGTAATGCTACAATTAGGATTATTAAAATATCCCGAAGTACATAAATTAAAATTGCAGCGAGAATAAATGCAACTACTCGCAATATTGTCCCAGTATTGATTGAAATTTTAATAGGACTCTCCTCCTTGTTGGTTTTCCTCATACTGGTTATAGTATAACACAGTGACTAGTTGTTAAGGATTAGTGATTAGGGATAAATATAAATCCGAACACTAGACACTAAACACTAAAAACTAACCACTTTGATTTCCCAATATGACCGCCCTGGCAATTAATAAAAAAGCGCGATTTGATTATGACCTCATAGAAGAATTTGAGGGTGGTTTAGTTTTAAGCGGAGCAGAAGTAAAATCAATTAAAAAAGGAAACGCTAGCATGCAAGGCGCATTCCTACACATCAAAAATAGTGAGCTGTGGCTTAAAAACATGCACATTGGAAAATATGCCCCGGCTGGAAAACAAGACGATTACGATCCAGAACAAGATAGAAAAATATTAGTTCACAAACAACAGCTTAAAAAAATGATCGGTAAACACAATGCCGAAGGATTGACAATCGTGCCCATTCGTGTTTATACTAAAGGCGCTTTAGTGAAAATTGCCTTTGCCTTGGCTCGTGGAAAAAAGAAACATGAGAAGCGTGACGCTATTAAAAAAAGAGATGTCCAAAGAGACATAAAAGAAGAGATGAAAAAAACTCGGTTCAGTAATTAGTCTTGCACATTTGTTAGCTCCGCTTTAATTCTCTCTCGTCTGAGAGGGCCTGCCCCGCACCTTTGTTAGCTCCGCTAACAAAGGTGCGGGGCCTGCCAGGAATCGATGGCAGACAGGTGTGGTCATTGATCAAGGGAGAGTGGCACTACACTCTTTAAAAACAAAAGTGCAACGCGATCAAACGCAAACACAATCGCAAAGGTTCGCAGCATGTTCCGCATGCCTGTGGCCGCTCTAGCTGTTGCCTAATTATTGGCCGGCTCATCTGACTCGCACATGTCTGCTAGCGAGACTCAGGTGTTATATCGCAGACTATAATGACTCTGACCGCAGTCATCGAAAATGCAGGTCACAAAGATACGTGCGCTTAGGCTCCACTTTTATCACGTATCTAAACAAGTGGAGATAACCTTGTAAGCAGTTAATGTCATATCACTGACCAGACGCGGGTTCAATTCCCGCCAGGTCCACCACCGAGCTTAGCTCAGTTGTATCTTAGTGAAGCCAAAGCTCAGCTTTGGCTAAGACAACATTGTTTAAAGCTAAGCGAGGTGAACAGTCGAGCTCAGCTCAACCACTAATCTTGGAAAAAAATCAAAATGCGCATACACAGACACAGACAAAAAAAACCTAAATACCAAATCCCTGGGTTTAAGGTAAACGAAAAAATTACAGCTCCCGAGGTTCGGGTTGTTTTTGATGGCGAAGCACAAGTAATGTCAACCAAAAAAGCTATCGAAATGGCAAGCGAGCGCGGAATGGATTTAATAGAGGTCTCCCCAAAGGCCGAGCCACCGGTTTGTAAAGTAATGGAATACGGGACTTTTAAATATCAAAAAGAAAAAGAAATTAAAAAGCAAAGAGCTGCTTCCAAAGAGGTTGAAATCAAAGGAATCAGAATTTCATTTAAAATTGGAGCGAGCGATCTTGATGTTAGATTGCAACAGGCTAAAAAATTCTTGGAGAAAGGTCATAAGCTCAAAATCGAGATGCAATTGCGGGGCCGAGAGCGTGAGCATAAAAACAGAGCAAAAGAGATTTTCAACAATTTTGTTGAGCTTTTAAAGCCAGATTACGATGTAAAGGTTGAAAGCCCTGTTCAGTTCCAAAGCGGAAGAATGAACATGATCGTTGCCCGAAATAAGTAAACATTGACAATTTTAGTTAAATTTCCTACAATACTGCCGCTATGAAATTAAAGACCACAAAGGCGCTTGTAAAGCGTATCAAGATCACAAAAACTGGAAAACAGATCAAGCGCAAGGCTGGTCAAGATCATTTTAACTCTCGAGAAAATGGTAACACTAAGCGCAATAAACGATCTGATTTACAAATTCATCATACGCTCAGAAAAGCAGTTAAAGCGCTGACACCTAACAAATAGATAACCTTGGTGAGCGAAGAAAATTTGATGCATGGCTAGAAAGAAATCGAGCAACAAGGAGCCGTACTGGAATGTAAGATGACACAGTGCACAGATTTCTGACAACGCCAGACACAAATTTTCAAAGCGAACTTCTAAAATATGCCTAGAGTAAAAAGAGGTACAACCCATGTAAAACGACGCCGAAATCTTTTAAGTAAGGTTAAGGGCTTTAAGTGGGGCCGAAAAAGTAAAATCAGACAAGCAAAGCCAGCCGCTCTTAAAGCCGGTGTCTATGCCTTCCGAGATAGACGAGTAAAAAAACGAACCTTCCGCCAGTTGTGGAGTATTAAAATCAACGCCGGTGCTCGTGCTAACGGAACTACCTATTCAAAATTGATTTCCGGACTTAAAAAAGTTGGAATTGATCTTGATCGAAAGGTATTAGCTGAAATTGCAGAAAAAAATCCAGGCGTTTTTACAAAAATTGTTGAGAAGACGAAATAGAGGTTTAGACAAAAGCGCGGCTGTAAAGCCGCGTTTTGTTTTTGACAAAATCCCAAAAAATCGCCATTATTGTCCCACTATGAAAAAACCGGAACTACTTGCACCAATCGGATCGTTTGAAATGTTAACCGCCGCCATCAATGCCGGTTGTGACACGGTTTATTTTGGTGTCGCCGGACTCAATATGCGTGTTAACACGACCAAGCAATTTGATCTGAATGATCTTCGAGAAATAGCCGAGACCTGTCACAAGGCAAAAATCAAATGTTATCTGGCGCTAAACACATTAATCTATGACAATGAAGTTGAGGAGATGAAAAAAACTGTTGATGCGGCCAAGGAAGCTGGTGTAGATGCCATAATCTGTTTTGACCCCTCAGCTATCGAATACATCAAATCAATCGGAATGGAAGTTCACATCTCAACCCAACATTCAATTTCAAATATCGAAGCCGTTAAATTCTTTTCACAATGGGCGGACAGAGTTGTGCTAGCACGCGAACTTACACTTGAACAAATAAATTATATCTGCCAACAAATACGCGAACACAATATTTGTGGACCAAAAGGCAACCTTGTTGAAATTGAAATTTTTGTACATGGCGCCATGTGTGTTTCTGTCAGCGGTCGTTGCGGAATGAGTCTTTACATGGCTGACACCTCTGCTAACCGGGGTGCTTGTAGTCAGCCCTGTAGACGCGCCTATACAGTTACTGATAAGGCCTCAAAGAAAGAGCTTGAGATTGATAATTGTTTTGTGATGAGTCCGGAAGATCTTTGTACGGTTGGCATGCTTGATGAGATTATTGCTACCGGCGTTGCTTGCCTTAAACTCGAAGGTCGAGGACGCTCACCCGAATATGTTGATACGGTTGTCCGTTGTTATCGAGAAGCCATAGATGCGATTGCTGATAAGTCTTTTGCCAAAGAAAAAGTTGAAGATTGGAACGAACGACTTGGCACGGTTTTTAATCGTGGTTTAAGCGACGGTTTTTATAGAGGCAAGGCTTGGCAGTATTGGGCTGGAATGGGTGGCAACAAATCATCTCAAGTAAAAGAATTAGTTGGGACTGTGATTAAATATTATCCAAAAATTAAAGTAGTAGAGATAAATGTTCATGCCAGCGATGTTTCCGAAGGTGACGAGCTTCTCTTGATTGGTAGAACAAGCGGAGTTGTTAAAGCTAAAGCTACAGATATGCTGATCGATGAGTCCCCTATCAAACTAGCAAATAAAGGAGATGTCATTACCTTTAAACTAGACGAAAAAGTGAGACCTAATGACAAGATGTACAAAATTGTTAGTAAAGAAAATTAATCACATGAGAAATAAGATAAAAATTTTGTGGTTACTTTTTTCAGTAACGCTAATAATTCAATTTGTTGGTAATCTCTTATATTTTGTTGTATTTAATGAAACACACATCGTTCAGCTAGTCTATGGTGTAACTAAAATAACCATGTTAGCGTCACCGATACTTTTTTACTTTGCGGGTTTTAAACTACCCAGGTTCAATCTTAAACACAACATCTCCTTATCACTTATCTACGGAGTCATAACCGGACTTATAATGTCCGGGCTTATCTTAGCAATCTATTTTATCTTCCAACCATTTTTTGGACAATTCGCTCCTAACATCCTAATTAAAATCGCTGACTTTGGCATTTTGAAATACTACTGGCCTGCTGCAATAGTTATAAGTGTCCTTCATTCCTTCTTCGAAGAATATTATTGGCGCTGGTATGCCGTCTGTGGCCTAAGCACAAAAATGGCTAATCTGAATTCAATATTATTAGGAAACTTCTTCTTTACTCTTCATCATTATATTATTCTTTCCCAATTTGTTCCTTTTTATATAGCTTTCCTATTTGGAACCTGTGTCGGTTTTGGCGGAGTAATTTGGTCACACATATACAAACGAACAGGATCACTCCTTGGCAGTTGGATCAGCCACACCCTAGTTGACCTTTGTTTATTTACGATTGGGTATTTGTTGCTTAACTAGATAATTTTTTTGTTTATTCACAAATCACAAAACCCCGATAACTCGGGGTTTTGTTGGAGGAGTGCAGTTAGTTATAAGGTATAAAATCAAATTCTTTTACTTTTGGGTGTTCAATAATTTGATCCATTAAAGAGAACATCTCCTGTAAACAAAATATTACAAAATCCCAGTCGAAGAAATCAACCTCGGCTCCTACCTCAAACTTATATTTTTTATTTTTATATTTTCTATACACAACACCATCTTTTCTTTCTTTTATATTGTCAGGATAAAAATAAAATCCATTATGCGATGTGTTTCTGGTAGTTGTTATCAGACGCAATAGATGTAAAAGGTCATTTTTATTATCATGGTTTAATTTTTTTCTTGATAATAAATTCTCCAGCACAGAACATATTGAACCTATAACTGGCTCTCTTCCTATATGGCTAGAGATTCTTCTTATTGCATTTTCAACAACAGCCCATGAGTTCAAAAAAAATATTTTTTTAAAAATCTTGTCAGATTCTGTTAACATGATTCCGAAATTTTCCATATCCGATTTTGCGTTTCTACATAGCCATTCGAGGTTTGATATGCAATCAGAATAAGTAGCCATCATTGTTAATATCGGAGTCAATTCATTAACCAGTTGTCCAAAAACAGCTATTCGAACATCTTCATTGCACCAACCGTTCCGACTTTTAATATCCTCATAATGCAAAAATAAGTCTTTAGAAATCTCACTAATCGTAGCCACTTGTTGAGAATAATGCATCTTAATTCCTTTATAGTCTGTAATGGTTATTATACATAATAATCTTATCACAAAAGTTCAAACTGTTCCGTCTGTATCAAAAATCCTCCGCTGAAATTAGCGAAGGATTTTTAGCCCGCTTGTCCGGGGTTGGCGGAAACCTGCCACTGGCAGGTTTCCGCCAACCCGTTCGAGTCTCGTCTTCTTACTCACAATAGAAAATACCACACGCAAGGTGTGATATTTTCTATGGCGGGCTGGACGGGACTCGAACCCGCAACTTCCGCCGTGACAGGGCGGTGCTCTAACCAGTTGAACTACCAGCCCACAATTTCTTGTGGTTTGTCATGCCTGACGAAATTCGACCTCCAACAAAACGGCGTGGCATGGCGGAAAAATAGTATCAAATACTAAAAAATCTGGCAAGGGATCAATTTTGATCGAAACTTAGTTTACCAAGCTTAGTTTCCGCATACCGAGTTTTTTAAAAAAAATGCCACAAGTAATGCCTCAATTCCGGTCTTATCCCCAAAAATTATTGACCGCAAAAATTGATTGTGGTGTATTGAATAAAAGGGACGGAATAAATTAAAAAATTAAGCCGTCTTTAATATGCCAACAATAGAGCCAACAAATAGCGAGTTAATGAACATACTCGTTCGAATAGAACAAAAGGTGAATTCTCATGACCTTAAATTTGGAGAGATTGATAAAAGATTTGATGTAATGGATCAGAAATTTAATATCATCGATCAAAAATTTGAAGGAATTGACCAAAGATTTGAAGGAATTGATCAAAATTTTAAAAGTATCAATAAGAGTTTTAAAAGCATTGATCAAAAATTTGAAGAAATGGAACAAAACCATTTTGATCTTGTAGATTTCCTAAAAGAACACATGGTTGCCAAAGAAGAGTTGCGGTCTGAGCTCGGTAAGTTAAATCACGACCTGCGTGATTACATCGATCGCAAAATCTATAATCTCCGTGGTGACTTAGCCCAAATTGGAGTTTTGAAAAGAATTTAATCATCCTTCCAGCAGAACCCCGAGTAATCGGAGTTTTGTGATTGTCCCAGAAAATGCTATAATTCCCTCTTATGAATGCCATTGAAATCAAAGGGCTAACAAAAAAATACGGCAAAACGGTTGCTGTTGATAGTCTCGATCTTAAAGTAAAACAAGGCGAGTTTTTTGGTTTACTTGGTCAAAACGGCGCCGGAAAAAGTACAACCATCAACTGCATTACCGGCATTGCCAAATTTAGCGAAGGCTCAATTTCCGTAATGGGCTTTGATGTGCAAAAAGATTATCAAAAATCTCGCGCTACCGTTGGCCTGTCGCCTCAAGAATTTAATGCCGACATCTTTGCTCCACTGGAAAAGATTTTAGATTTTGTAGGTGGCTATTTTGGCATGTCGACTGGTAAAAGAAAAGAACGAGTAAACAAAGTTTTAGATTTATTCGAACTCCAAGATCACCGCAAAAAACCTTTTGGAAAACTATCGGGTGGGCTTAAGCGTCGGGCAATACTGGCCCGGGCATTAGTGCACGACCCAGATGTTTTAATTTTAGATGAACCAACTTCAGGGATTGATGTAGAGCAACGCCACGCTCTTTGGGAGTATCTTGAAAATCTACATCAAGCCGGCAAAACAATCATTCTGACATCACATTATTTGGAAGAAGTGGAAAAATTGTGTTCAAGGGTGGTTATCATTCACGACGGCAAAAAAATCGCCGATCTCACAAAAGCTGAATTTACAAAAAATGGAGATAAACTGGAAGATGTTTATTTGAGATTAACCGCAAAAGCCGTAGCCGTATGAATTTCATCAGACTAAGCACGGTCGCCAAGCGTGAAATTCAAAGATTTTTACGCATTCCCATCCAGACATTGATATCACCCTGGATTTCAGCCACTCTTTATATTTTGGTTTTTGGTGTGATTATTGGCAGTCGAATCGATTTTTTGGAAAATATTGATTACATTGATTTTGTTTTTCCAGGAATTCTAATGCTCCAACTAATTGCCGGCGCTTTTGGTCAAAGTAGCACCTCATTATATTTTCAGCGCTGGACAAAGGTTATCGAGGAAATGCTTACTTCCCCACTTTCCTACACGGAAATGATTTTTGGCTATATCATCGGTGCAATTTTTCGAGCTTTTGCCGTCTGTGCCGGAATTTATGTTGTCGCCCTACTCTTTACCGATGCCACACCGGCCCACATCGGCTTATTCTTTTTCTATGTTCTAATCGTGGCTATAATATTCTCTTTGCTTGGACTAATAGTAGGACTTTGGGCGGAAAAAATGGAACACTTAACGATTCTGCAAACTTTTATCATAACCCCACTTATGTATGTTGGCGGAGTTTTTAACAGCATTGATATGTTACCGGAAAATGTTCAATGGCTGGTTCGACTAAATCCGTTTTTCTATATTGTCGACGGCCTGCGTTATTCAATGATTGGTTACAGCGAAAGCCCATTATTTCTGGGTGCAATATTCTTGATTACTCTAGCCACGCTGCTTTTTGCTATAGTTTGGGTGCTATTCCATCGTGGCTGGCGATTACGCGCCTAAATATCCACACATGCATTTGACCGCTTTTTTTAATCATGGTGTATTTAGTCTTAGGGACGGAATATAATTAAAATAACCCGTCTTTATTTATGCAAAATAAACAAGTTACAAATAATGAGATAATAAGCCGAATTAACGAGACTGATACAAATCTTCGTAACTCAATTATTAAGACAAATAATAGCCTTAATGATCTTATAGATTTTCTAAAAGAACACATGGCCACCAAAGAAGATTTACGAGTCATGGAATCTAAATTTGATACTAAACTCGGAAAACTGAATCACGGTCTCCGAGATTACATCGATCGCAGAATTTACGATCTCCGGGGTGATCTGGTCCAAATTGGAGTTTTGAAAACCAATTAGTCTGATAGGTGTGCGAAAACCCCGCCTTGGCGGGGTTTTGTGATACCATATTCGCATATGAACAAACTTTTGATTTTTGATTTTGATGGGACAATAGTGACAGGCTCAAATGATAAATATATGGCCTGTTTTGCAGAGGCGATTAAATCAACTGGAGTTAAGCAAGATTTTGATATTCAATACCGAAAACTGCTTGAGTCTTGGGGCAAAGGTCAGAAAGAGATGCTGGAAAATGCCATGTCTGATAATCTTGACAAAGTTGATCCGGCGCTTGAATATTTTGAAAATTGCACATTGGCTTCAAATTTTTTCACCGGCGTCACACTGGTAAACGGAGCCAAAAAAGCGCTCGAGGAGCTCAAGGGCGCCGGCTGCACTTTAGCTATTGCCAGCGGCAGCCGGCGCTCGGCGATTAATCAACTCTTATCAGAATTCAAAATCGCTCATTTTTTTTCCAAAATCATCAGTTCTGAAGACGATATCCAAGATCCGGCGCAACGAAAACCAAATCCCTATATGCTCGAAGTCATAAGGACTGAACTCGGCTTTAATAAACCGGACACTTATTACATCGGCGATGCCACCTCTGATATTGAAACCGCCAAAAACGCCGGCATCAATTCAATCGCGGTTTTAACCGGTCATATGAATAAAAACGACGCCCGAGTAATCAGCCCGGACATCGTTTTATCAAGTATCGCCGAGATTACCAATGTTTTACTTTCGTAAGCGCAAAGAATTAAGTACGACTGACACTGATGAAAATGCCATGGCCGCGCTGGCAATTATCGGATTGAGCAATCCAATCGCCGCCACCGGAATACCGACAACATTGTAGAAAAAAGCCCAAAACAAATTTTGTTTGATTATTCGGTGCGTGTCGCGCGCCAATTTAATCGCTTCAATCACCTTTTCCGGTCCGCCACCGATCAAAACAATCTGACCGGACTCAATCGCAATGTCAGTTCCTGTTCCAACCGCAATACCGAGATCGGCTTGAGTAATGGCCGGAGCATCGTTTATTCCATCACCTACAAAAGCAACTTTTTCACCTGCTTGCTGATATTTTTTTACAATTTCCAATTTCTGATCAGGCAAAACTTCAGCCTCAAAAGCATCTATTCCCAATTCATTGGCAATCGCTTTGGCCGTGGCTTGGTTGTCCCCGGTGATCATCACAACTTTCAACCCCTCTTTTTTTAATTGTGCCACAGTATTTCCTGCCTTCTCCTTGACCGCATCAGCCACAGCGATAATGCCGGCCAATTTGCCACTGACAGACAAAACAATCACGGTTTTTGCTTGAGCTTCAAGTTTTGCTATCTGCTCAACTTGAGCATCAACATCAACACCGAGCTTTTTCATAAATCTGACATTCCCGAGCGCCAAATTTTTTCCATCCATCTTTGCCTGAACTCCAAAACCGGTGACTGATTCAAAATCCGAAATTTTTTCAATCGCAAGCTTTTTTTCTTCAGCATAGTTGACTACCGCGGTTGCAATCGGATGTTCCGACTCTGATTCAAGACCCGAGGCAATCTCAATAATTCTTTCTTTGGTGATGCCTGATACGGAAATCACATCTGTGACTACCGGTTTTCCGCCCGTCAGCGTACCGGTTTTATCAAACAGAATGGCGGTAATATTTTTGCCTCGTTCCAGAGCTTCACCGCTTTTGATCAAAATCCCCTCTCTGGCACCCCGACCGGTACCAACCATAATCGCGGTTGGCGTTGCCAGCCCGAGCGCGCATGGGCAAGCAATCACCAGCACGGCCACGGCCGCAATAATTGCCGACTGTACATCGCCGGTAATCAAAAGCCAAACCACTAAAGTTAAAATGGCAATCAAAATCACAACCGGGACGAAAATGGCGGAAATTTTATCTGCCAATTTTTGAATCGGCGCCTTCTTTTGTTGAGCGTCACGAACCAATCTGACAATCTGATCAAAAACAGTGGCGCCGGCGCCGGCTGTTATCTCAATTGTCAGCGACCCTTTTTGATTGATGGTCGAGCCGTAAACTTCATCAGCAGACGCTTTCTTAACTGGCAAACTTTCACCCGTCAACATTGACTCATCAACATTTGAATTGCCGGATTTAACAACACCGTCAAGCGGAATCTTCTCTCCGGGTTTCACTAAAACCAAATCACCTTTTTTAAGCTGATCAATAGCCACATCTTTTGTGCTTCCGTCCGGTAAAAGCAAATGCGCGGTCTTGGCGCCAAACTCGAGTAACTTTTTTATCGCCTCACTCGCCTGACCTTTGCTTTTTGCTTCAAAATAACGACCAAGCAAAATAAAGGCGGTAATCACGGCGGCGGCTTCGAAATACAGATGACCGCCAACAAACAAATTGACCCAACTGAATATCAAGGCCGTTAAGGTTCCAATTGATATCAGCGTGTCCATACTGGCCGTAAAGCGTTTCAACTGTTTGAAAGCCGTTGTATGAAATGTCATTCCCGGCCATAAAACCGCCACTGTTGCCAAGATCGCTTCAATGTAATCGCCCACTCCGCCCAATTCAATCATAAACATGGACAGGACAAAAACCGGTACAGCCAATGCTCCGGCTATAATTGTTTTACGAGCAGCCTCTTTTGTTCCATCGTGTTGATGCATACCGGAGTGACCGGTATCTACCTTATAGCCCTCCTTCTGAACCACCTCATGTAAATCCATTTCCGTCACGCTATCGTCAAACTCAACACTGGCTTCAGCCAAGCCATAATTGACATTGGCTGATTTGACGCCCGGTAATTTTTTTAGTGATCCCTCAATCTTGACCGCGCACGAAGCGCAGTGCATTCCTTCAATTTTAAATTCAGATTTTTTCATATATTCAGTATACAACTTATGATTCATTTTCAATAACAGTCATAGTTCCGCGGATCATACCCATTGAGCAACTGAAAGTAAATGAGCCGGTCTTTGTCGGTGTGAACTTGACTATGTTTAGTCCGGTGGAAATGCGTTCACTCACACCAAATTGACGAAGAATTAAAGAGTTAGCGCAACCTAGAAATTCGTCACCCGTAATTTCCCAACGAACAGGCACACCTTTCACTACGGTTAACTCATCTGGTGAGTAAGCACCGCGAGAGAGAACGCGCATTTTTACTACCTGCTCACCGCCTACTACAGAAGGAGCGATTTGTTCTGTTTTAGCTGATGTCTGAAATGAAAAAGACGGACTGATTCCCAGAAGTGTCATTCCATTTCCAGCATTACTGATTCCGAGCACAATAACTATTACACCAGCGATTTTTGTAAATGACGATAGGCTTTTCTTCTTTGCAGACACTGTAGCTGCGCCAATTCCAAATAACGCTGGAACTGTTCCCAGCGCAAACACGCCCATTACCAAAGCTGCACTGAGCGGATCGCCAAGTGACATTGCGTAAAGTTGCATTGATTGAGTAAAACCACAAGGCAAAAAGAATGTTAGTGCTCCCAAAATAAATGGCACAGCTGGATGTTCTGAATTTTGCAGATTATGAATTTTATGTGATAACCACTTTGGCGGACTGATTACAAACAACCCTTTAGGAAAAATCTCCAAAAGATGAATGCCTAGTCCGATCATAAGGAGTGCCACCAGAAAGATAAACACTCCGCTGGCTGGGCCGGTAAGAGTAATCGCTTGCCCTAACAATCCAATTAGCGCGCCGAACGCAATAAATCCAATTATCCGACCCGTGTTGAACAAAATATGTGGTCGGATCTTTTTGGCAAATGTCATTTTTGTTTGTGCCTTAGCCGCTGAGGCAGAAAGCGCTACTACCAGACCACCAATTACAGCTGTACAAGATGAGAACGCCGCAACAAGACCAATTACAAAGACCGCGAGCAATCCAGATGCGCCTTCGACTGCTGGCGAGAAAGTTAAAATCCCTAAATTCTTAAAGATAATGTAAACCGAAATGATTAGAACCAGATAAGCACCAACATCTTGCCAGCTAAACTTCTTTTTTGATTTTTGACTATCTTCAGTGCCTACTATTAAGTAACCGTGAGGTGACAATTTCTCATTTATTTCTACTTGATTAACTTGGGCAGAATCGTCCATTTTAATTACAACTTTTCCACTACCATGCGAAGCCTGAACGCTTTGAACACCTTTTATTTCCTTGAGTGATCTTTCAATTACTACTTCGCAGCTAGCACAATGTGTACCTTCAACGAAGAATGTTTGTTTTTTTGACATACTAAAAAAACGATTAAAGAATTAGAAAACTAAAACTCTCTATTCGTTTTACTCTCGCCTTTGGATTATTAGTAAAAGACTGGGGTCTAAATTAGGTGGATTGAAAAATGGTTCAAGAATTGGCTCGCTTACAGGTATTGGCAAAAGCTCAAATTCTTCAATTGGAGCCTGGGGCTCAATTCCGCCGGTCACCATAACTGTTGACCCAAGTTGTTGATTAGTAATGCTGGAAAGACAATGTTCTACACAATCCGAGCTAGCATCCATGTCATGGCCGGTCATTGCAAGTGATATTTGATAATAAAAACCGGAAAAAACCCCAGCAATAACCAGTGCCATTAGTCCAATTATAATTGTCCTCTTTCGAGTAACTTCCATAGTAAAGCCAGTATAGCAAATAACTGGGGACAAAGGAATAGCGAATTTATGTTATAATTTTTATATGGAAAAGGAGGATAACAATTTAAGAGAATTGCAAAAAATAACTCGCGAGCTAAAGGCAATTAAAAAAAAGCTGGAAACTGATAATGTTCCTTTTTGGAAAATGTCACGAAACGCTTTCTTAGTTGGGGTTATAAAAGGAGTTGGTTTGGTTATCGGGACAACAATAGTCGCCGCTGCTGTTATTTACATAATACAGCTTTTTGTTGATTTCACACCTTTAGCAGATTTGATTTAGAGACTGCGAGGCGCCCGGGTTACCACCGGAGTCGCGCGATTCCTGCATAGGTGGTAACCACCGGGCGCTCTTGAATGATTCAACTACAACAGAGGCTTAGGCCTCTTTTTGATTAGGGGGCGGGGCAACCCC
>PFJC01000026.1 GCA_002782865.1 Candidatus Uhrbacteria bacterium CG_4_10_14_3_um_filter_41_21 | reverse complement strand
CGCTGAGCTTTTTTGTAATGTTGTCTCAGGTAAACGTTAAGCGTTTACCACAAGCTACAACCGAGCTCAGCTCGGTGGTGATCCCACCGGGAATCGAACCCGGATTACCAGGATGAAAACCTGGCGTCCTAACCATTAAACGATGGGACCTTTATGCTGCGTCGGTAGAATAATGAAAAAACAACTTTCTGTCAATATCTGCTATAATGCGCGCATTCTTAATAATCAAACTATGAAAAAACTTGAAGAGGTTTACAAACGGCTCCAGGAATCAAAAAAGAGAAGGCGAGATATAAGTAAGATGTATAAAGACGAGTTGAGTCAGTCTGCCAGGTATCAGG
Source organism: Candidatus Uhrbacteria bacterium CG_4_10_14_3_um_filter_41_21 (assembly GCA_002782865.1). Taxonomy (GTDB): domain Bacteria; phylum Patescibacteriota; class Patescibacteriia; order UBA9934; family UBA9934; genus UM-FILTER-41-21. The sequence goes on along the minus strand of PFJC01000026.1, from coordinate 21,882 downwards.
AAATTGTTGACGAAATGGCAAAATTAAGAGAAGAAAAAAAATCAATTGAAAATGAGATCAAATCTTCAAGCCGCGATTACAAAGAATTAGATGATATTAAAATCGACATCCAAACTGATCAAGAACTGTTGTCTGATATTGCCCTTTCGATGTATGTAGAAAAGGAACAGATAGAAATTATTGATGAATACGAAAACAAATGGTATCCGATGTTTAAGGTGACATTCAAGAAAGAATAGGTAGGGGTGGCCCATGTGCCCGCCCTTTACGAAAAAGAAGTACCTCCAGTCCGCGAGTGCGAACTGGAGGCTGTTGCGTCCACGAGGGGACGCTACTTGTCGGTGGTGTCCTTTTCCCTCTTTGCGAGGTTGATAGGTGGCCGCTGCCGGTTGGTCACATCGTCGAGGTCGGGCACGATTGTCATGCTGGCGCTTCCTTGCTGTTGGATTCGCCGGAGGCCGTCGAATCTGCCTACGGCGGCCTCGTCCACTTTGCTGTGACCGTCGAGTACGGTCAAGCCACCCATAGACACTTGTCTGGAATCGGCACTGGCGTCGTCGATACGCACGTACAGATCCGTCATCGGGATGATTGTGACAGCATAAGGCTGCCGGATGCCCGTGGTATGCTCGATAATCGCAGGAAGCCGGGAGTAGGCGTACATGGTCTTCTGGACGGCTTCCACCATTACCGTCAGTGCGTGGTGAATGGGTGACTCAGCACCCACTTCAACCGTTTTATCCCAGGGGCTGTAATCGTTTTCAGGAATGGGCTGTTTGGGAAGTGGCGCTTTCTTGTCCACCGCGCTCAAGGCAGTGATGCCCAGCCAGCGTTTCCACCAGGGTTGTTCTTTGAGGTACTTTTCTACCTCCTCTTTGTATCTGGCGCGCATCAGCTGGTTGAGGCGCGCCGTACCGTGACTGAACCCGGCGAAAGTCTGTGCCCTGGCGCCTTCTTTGGCCCAATAGACACAGACCGCGATGATGGAGCCGGGAATGACTCCGGCCGTCAGCATGTGAGCGATGGCGCGGTCGATGCGCTCGCGCAAGGTCGTCTTACCATCGAACTTCACCCCGAGTAGAACGCCCAAGGGCCCGTCGTGGGGCAGGGCGGTGATCTTGATGAGCGGTTCGTTTTCACTGCTTTTACCGATGTAGGTGACGATCACTGTGTAGCGGAAGGGAATGGTGGCGCCTTGCTGTTCCGGTACCGGGATCTTGATGATGTCAGAATCATCCTGGAAGTTGACCGGCTCGACCGGCCATTCACCCCTGAACTCTCTGGGTTCAGACGCACCAGCGCTGTGCTGGTACCAGTATCCACGAAAAAGTTTTTGATTCGAATCCATCTTGCGCTCCGTTGCCAGCTTTCGCTGGCGTTGACTGGGGAAAGAACTGTGTTTATATAATCTCTTTTCCGGTCTTTTGTCAATCCAAAAGGTCTGATAGACTGAGAAAGCATGAAATCAGAAATCCTAAATTAGAAACAAATTCTAAATAAGAAATTAGAAACATGAAGTACGATTTGGAAGAAAGAACCTATAGGTTTACAAGAGATCTTATTGCTTTTACTGATAAAGTCCCAAGAACAATAGCTAATTTAGAGATTTTAAAACAAGTAATTAGATCAGCTGGCTCAATAGGCGCTAATTATATTGAGGCAAACGAATGCTTAGGCAAAAAAGATTTTGCAATGAGAATTAAGATAAGTAAAAAGGAATCAAAAGAGACTATTTATTGGCTATGTCTTTTGCAAATATCAGATTTTGATGTTAATAAGAGAAGAGACGAATTAGTACAAGAAGCAACTGAATTAATGAAAATTCTTGGCTCAATATTAAGTAAATGTTAATTTGATATTTCTAATTTCTAATTTGTTTAGTATTTCTAATTTCAGATTTAAGATTTAATGTTTTTATGAAGGTAATTGGAATAGAAACCAGCTGTGATGAAACCGCAATTGCGATTGTCAGTGGCCACAAAAATCAACTTAAAGTTGAAAAATCAGTTGTGCTTTCGCAAATCCAAACTCACCGGCAATATGGCGGGGTAGTGCCAGAAGTAGCCGCGCGTAAACATATTGAGGCAATTTTTCCAATGCTGGAAAAAGAAATAGCAAAAGACGGTAGCGGTATTGATGTAATCGCTGTCACTGCCGGGCCTGGTTTGGCGCCGGCGCTTCGTACCGGAGTTGAGACTGCCAAAACTTTAGCTTGGCTATGGGGCAAACCGCTCGTGCCGGTTTGCCATCTTGAGGGTCATATTTATGCCAGTTGGTTACCAAGATCAAAAAGAATTTTGCCATTTTTACCAATTACTACTCCTAAGTTTCCGGCTCTGTGCTTGATAGTTTCTGGCGGTCATTCAGAGTTAATTATCATGAAAGGTCATGGTCAATTTGAGAGGATTGGAGAAACATTAGATGATGCTGCCGGCGAGGCTTTCGACAAGGTTGCTAAAATGCTAGGTTTAAAATATCCAGGCGGACCGGAAATTGCGAGATTGGCAATCAGAGGAGACAAAACAAAATTTGATTTTCCGCGTGGACTGCTTGACAGACAGAATTTTGATTTCAGTTTTTCCGGACTTAAAACTTCGGTGCTTTATACACTTCGCAAAATGAATCTGGTTAGCGATCAGGAAAGAGCCAATGTGGCCGCTTCATTCCAAGAGGCTGTGGTTGATGTGTTGGTAAGAAAAACCATGCGAGCTGCCAAAGAGTATAAGCCAAAATCAATTATTCTAGCCGGAGGCGTGGCGGCAAATATTCAACTTAGAAAAAGGTTGCAGAAAAAAGGAAGAGAGGCGAGAATAAAAGTTTTTGTGCCACCGTTTACTTATTCGCTTGATAATGCAGCTATGATTGCAGCGGCTGGATATTTCCGAGCGCAGGACGAAAAGAATTTTGTGGAGCCGGTAAGTTTAAGCGCTGATCCTAACCTCGATTTAATATAAGACCTATATGACTTACGAAACACATAGCGAAAAAGAAACACATGAACTAGCGGCGCGGTTTGCAGCCACGCTTCGAGGTGGGGAATTAATCGAGTTGGTAGGTGATTTGGGAAGTGGTAAGACAACTTTTGTGCGCGGTGTAGCCGAGGCTTTGGGCTGTAAGGTGAAAGTAAAAAGTCCAACTTTTACAGTGATGAATGAATATCCGGTAGACAATGATAAAATCAAAAAGATTGTGCACGCTGATTTTTATCGTTTTGAAGATCCGGCGCATTTAGAGGCTTTAGCACTCGGTGATTATTCTGATGACGACACAGTTATTTTTGTGGAGTGGCCTGATATTTTTGGAGAAGGGATTTTAACGCCAACCCATACGATTAATTTTGAGTTTGTTGATGAAATAACTAGAAAGATAGAACTCTGACAAAAGCCTGCCGTTACGGGGAGCCGGGTCGGCTGAAAAATTACAGGCGAACTTAATTCTTATTCGAATGAAATTTCATAAATTATTTTGTACTAAATCAAAAACCACCACAGCAATGTGGCGGTTTTTGATTCTGGCCCGAGACGACTCGGGCGAGCTGAAAACAGTCGCTAGTTTTGGTTGCGCTCATTGAAAGCAACGCCGACTGCTCCGAAAACGCAAACCACGAATCCAGCCAAGGACACGGTTCGCCAAAAGGCATTGGCAGCAAGCTCGATCTCATGAATTCTAGCGCCTGCTGCTAGACTGGTAATCGGGTGGTTTTGGTAGTCGATTTGACTCAGTTTTTGGTCAGCATTCCGGCTGACCAGATATTCGAGCCCGACACCAAGACAGATCGCGAGAAAACCGACATAGAACATTTTCGGGCTGTGGCGCAAGAACCATTGAATCATTCCCCCCTCCTTTATTTTCAGCCCCGAAACGAGGCCGGGTGAAACTTGGGATCAACCGCGAGCATTGCGGTAAACCCGACCAGGCAGAGCGCCCCGAAGAGGGGCGTGTGCAGAACATAGGCGGCAAGCGTCACTCCATAAATGAGGATCGACACTGCGGCCATGAATTCTGGCTTGCTCAGTCTGTAGAGCATGTGCACCTCCTTGGCTGGTATTTGTATACTAAAAAAACGGCTTTATGTCAACCGCTCAAATAAAAACCCCCGTGAAGAAGTGGTAATCTTTTTAAGATAGGAAATCCTTCGCTGGTCTCGGTGTAGAAAAACTCAATACACCTCGGTACTGCCGAAACGACCATTGAAATCTGAAACTTGGTTCAAATTTATCAATGTCGCGAGTTACCAGCGGGTATCACTAGCCTAAAAGGCATTTTCGACGCGAATCAGGCGGGCGGCCAAATCAATGCGTCTTACCACTTCTCACGGGGATGAGACTGTCAAAGTACATCAAAAAAGCCCTTTTGTCAAGGGCTCTTGGGAAAAAATTTAATTCATCCTTATTTCAGTCGGTTGGTGGTAATTCTGGAGGATTTATCGATTGTGATGGCAAAGTTGTGGTTTGGGCAGTCGTGGCTGGGTCAATGCCTGTGACACGCATTACTTCCTCGACCGATGTGTCACCTTCCAGAGCCTTTAAAAGTCCATCTTGGCCCATTGTTACCATCCCTTGCTTTTGAGCTACTTCGCGCATTTTGTATTCGGAGATTTGACCGGATAAAATCACTTGCTCAATTTCTGCATTTTTTGTAAGGATCTCGTAAACTCCAACTCGTCCCTTATAACCGGAATTATTACATTCCGCGCAACCGATAGGACCCATAAATTTCATGTTTGTTGTGTCTGGTTTTGGCTCGCCCGAGCTTTCCGGAATTGCTTCAAGTGATGCTTTTACTTGAGCTTTTGTGTCAGCATCAAGCTCGACCGGTTTTTTACATTTTTCACAAAGACGCCTTAGTAGACGCTGTCCCATAATGGCATTAATGGCAGGCGCAAGTAAGAATGGTTTTACACCCATGGAGATAAAACGAGGAATAGCGCCAGCGGCGTCGTTGGTGTGAATAGTGGAGAGCAAAAGATGCCCGGTAAGCGCGGCCTGAATAGCAGTTTCGCCAGTTTCCAAATCGCGGATTTCTCCTACAAGCACAATGTCTGGGTCTTGGCGCAAAATAGATCGCAGGCCTTTGGCAAAAGTATAATCTTTAGAGTGATCAATTTGGCTTTGGTTTATTCCTTCCAATTTGTATTCAACCGGATCTTCGAGTGTGATTATTTTTACGCCAGGCTGATTTAACTTTTGGAGGATTGCGTAAAGGGTAGTGGTTTTACCAGATCCGGTTGGACCGGTTGTGACAATCATTCCGTGTGGCTTGTGGATTTCAGCTTCAAGTCGTTTAAGAGCTGCTGGTCTAAATCCAAGTTGCTCAAATTCAAGCTGGATTGATTCTGGATTTAAAATACGCATTACAACTGACTCTCCCCAGGCAGTCGGAAGGGTAGAAGTACGAACATCAATTTTTTTATCTTTTTGAAAAATCGTAAATCGTCCATCTTGAGGGCGGTCGTTTACATTTAGCTTTAATCCAGCGATTAATTTAATTCTGTTAATTATTTTTTTCCATTGATCATGGTCGATCATAGCCACATTTTGTAAAATGCCATCAACGCGAAGGCGGGCGGCAATTCCGTTTTCTTCCGCTTCAATATGAATGTCAGATGACCGCATTTTAAGAGCAGCTGCCACCAGAATGCCAATAATGTCCGTTACATTTGCGCTTTGGAGTACTCCTTGAATATCAGCAAAATTATTCATTTGCTTTTGATATTTTTCCAGCTCTTCTTGTTTTATTTGTACGCCTTTAACTATCTTTCTGGCTTTTGGTAGGCGAGCGTAATACTCAATCGTAAGGTCAAAAGATTGCTGTGATATTTTATAAAGTTGAGCGTGCGATTTATAGCGCTCGCCGAGTTGGAAAACCAGGTCTTTTATTTTTTGGTCAGCCGGGTTAACAGCACCAACTCTTAACTCCGGCCCAGTGTAAAGAAAACAAATTACATTTAGCGCCCGAGCTTGCTCTTCTGAAATTATTGTTAAAGCATCAGTACTGATCGCAAAGCCCTTTAAGTCTACATATGAAACTCCGGCATTTGCGGCTTCTTGTTGGGCTTGTGCTTCCTTGCTTTGTAATTCAATTTTTCCCATTTTCTCACCAAGTAATTCTTCCGGAGACATTTTAGCTTCTGTTTTTGCTTTAGCCGCAGGCTCAATGTTTTGAGTTACTGCTGTGGCACTTTCTGATTCATGCTCGTTTGCAACTGACTTCTTTGCATCATCAGAATCATCAGCTAGTGGAGCTGATTTTTTCAAAAGATCTTCAATTGATAGGAGGCCGTTTTGCATAATTATCAGGGTAAGCAGTTGGCGGTTTATTTATTAAATATTCGAGCGACTTGTTGGAATCCGTGTTCAAGCGCCGGAACATGACCAAATCTTTTTAATCTACCGGCTAACTCAACCCAAGCCACATAATTAAACATTGTGAGTGCGCCGGCAAAAGCCACAAAAACTATAGCCGCAATTATCGTTCCTAAAAATGTTGCAAAAGACATTAGCACAAACGATCCCGCTGCGAGCATTGCTTGAAACAATAATCCTGTTAAGCCAGCGATAAGCAGCAAGGCAATGAGCAATAATATTGAGGTTATAAAATTAATAGCAAAAATCAATAAAGCATATTCCAGAGCGACCAACCAATGATTTTTTACAAGAAGAAATGCTTCTCTAAAGGCAATGCCGATTGAATCTTCATGACGAACAATATGAATTATCATCATCATTAAAATAATATTGATGAGAAAAGCGATTGGTAAAACGATTACATTTACTCCGGCGTAAGCAAATAGATTGATAAAATAGGAATCCCCAAGCAGTAATGTGATTGCTAGCGCTCCAAGTGACATTAGAATTGTAGTTGATATAACAGCAAGAGCATCAACGGCAAATAATCTTAAAAGGTGAATATGATGGACTTTGCCAAATAATTTTTTGATTTGCTCAGTGGGATGATTTTTAGCTCCAGCGCCGGCGGCTCCAACAAGTAGATGTTGAGCAGTTAGGATTATTGCTACTGCAATTACAACAAAGACAATTGAAATCACGATGTATATTTGTAACTTGGCGCTATCAAGCAGTACTAGATTACGAGCATAAGCTGTCAGCCAAGAAAGAGCTGGAAAGATATTTTCCAATGTATCAACAGTTATATTTTCCGCTGGTTGCAGACGGATAAATACTTTAAAAACATTGTTAAAAACCGCACCGGTGCTGGCAAGACCGGCGAGCGCACCTAAAAACCACCAGTACTTGTGGTGCCAAGTAGTACTCCAAGCATTTTTTAACATCTTTTCGTAAGTATCGATGCTTTTACTCATTGTCATATATACTTGAATTATAGCACAGGTGTTTAGATATTCAGGTAATCAGGTTGATAAATAAAACAAAAATCATCCAGACTTTTTATCAGGATGATTTTTTATCAAGTAGCTATTTAGCAAAAAATTATTTGTCTTCAGTAATCAATTCGGATTTTTTTGCTGGTCCTACAATTGTTTCGAATTCTTCTTTTTCAATTATTTCTTTGTCGAGCAAAACATCAACTACTTTTTTCATATTTTCTTTTTGTTCACCGATAACTCGCGTTGCGGTTGCCAGAGCGTCCGTTACCATTCGTTTGATTTCGTCATCTATCTCTTGAGCGGTTTTATCAGAGTAGTCGCGTTGCTCGTGCAGGTCACGGCCCAAGAAAACCATTTCTTCACGCTCGCCGTATGTTCGCGGTCCCATTTGGTCGCTCATTCCATATTTGGTGATTAAGTCTTTGGCAACTCGAGTAGCGCGGCGTAAGTCGCTTGAGGCACCGGTAGTCATATCACCAAAAATCAATTTTTCTGTGGCATATCCACCAAGCATCATAGCCATGTCATCTATAAACTCCTGACGGAAATGTATTTTTTTGTCTTCAGTTGGCAAGCTCATTGTGTAACCGGCGGCTGATCCTCGGGAGATGATTGAGATTTTGTGAACATCATCACAGTTTGGAAGGAAGTGGCCCACAACGGCGTGACCAGCTTCGTGCCAGGCAGTGATTTCTCGTTCTTTTTTAGAAAGTATATTGCTTTTGCGTTCCGGTCCCAGCATTACTTTTTCAATGGAGTCCAAAAGATTAGCCTGGGAGATTTTCTTTTTGTTTTCACGAGCAGCACTGATTGCCGCTTCGTTCATGATGTTCATAAGATCAGCTCCGGAAAATCCAACTGTTCGTTCGGCGACGCGTTGCAGGTCCACACCTTCTTCAAATGGTTTGTTTTTGGCGTGAATGTCTAAAATCGCACGGCGATCTTTGCGGGTTGGCAGATCGAGTGTTACTCGGCGATCAAATCGTCCTGGTCGAAGAAGAGCCGGGTCAAGAACATCGGGTCGGTTGGTGGCGGCCACTACAATCACACCGCTGTTAGCTTCAAAACCATCCATTTCAACTAAAATTTGGTTAAGTGTTTGCTCGCGTTCGTCATGTCCACCGCCCAAACCTGTTCCACGCTGACGTCCAACGGCATCAATTTCGTCGATAAATATAATACAAGGTGCTGCCTTTTTAGCTTTAGCAAATAAGTCGCGAACACGAGACGCTCCAACTCCGACAAACATTTCTACAAATTCAGATCCGGAGATATGGAAAAATGGTGCGTTTGCCTCACCGGCAATAGCGCGGGCAAGTAGAGTTTTACCGGTTCCCGGAGGACCCATTAACAAAACTCCTTTTGGAATTTTGGCTCCGACATCAGCAAACTTTTTTGGTGATTTTAAAAAGTCGACAATTTCTACTACCTCGGCTTTTGCTTCTTCGGCTCCAGCTACTTCTTTAAAAGTGACTTTATTTTTTTTGTTACTGACTTCACGAGCGCGTGATTGCCCAAAAGTCATGGCTTTGTTGTTAGCGCCCTGCATTTGTCCGATAAGAAACCAGAAGATTACCAAAAATCCAATTAAGAAAATAAGTGTTGGTAAAATTGATTTTAGAACAGAGACAAATGCGTTGGGTTCTACAACTTCGATGTTTACAGTTGCTAGTTGCTCGCTGGTAACGCCGTAGTTTGTAAGCAAGTCTGACAATGACTCACCAGCTTCTTTTTTAACAATAAATGATTCTGTGTCAGCACCTGTAAAAATAAGTAAAGTATCTTGTTCAACTTCGATCTTTTGAACTTCACCAGCTTCTATTTTTTCAACTAGAGCCGAGGTACCAATCACTTCGGGCTTAGTGTTGTCGATTTTGTAAGTTGAAAAAATAACGCCCAGCGCAATTATGACAAGCAGGAAGATGATTATATTTTTTGAAAGTGGTTTCATAATAATTTAAGAGTTTAATATAAATACTAAATCGGAAATAATAAATTCTAAACAAGCACGAAATATGAAAGTATCAAATTAATTTCTAATTTAGAATTTGGCATTTGTTTAGTATTTAGGATTTTGTGCTCAGGGCTTTATTTGTTCTTTCGAGTTAGTATAATCGCAAATTACAGCTTTTTTGTCCAGTATACAAAAAAGCGCTCTTTTTACGGAGCGCCTCTTTTATTTTATCGAGAATCTATTCAGTTTTTGTTTCAGTTTCTGCGGTTTCTTCAGCCGCTACTTCCTTTGCTGGTTTTTCTTCTGCAACCGGAGTTTCTTTCTTTTCACTAGCTACTTCATTCAAAGCCTTAATCGAAAGCCCTAGTCTGTGTTCTTTTGGCTCGATTGAGACAATCTTGAACTTTACAATGTCGCCGGCTTTGGCAATTTTTGTTGGATCCTCGGCTGGGTTATCAGAAAGCTCAGAAACATGAGCTAGTCCGTGGATATCAGCATCAAGCTCCACAAAAAGTCCAAATGGGTTTGCTTTTATTACTGTTCCTTCAACACTGTCACCAACTTTGTATTTCTTTTCAACATCGTGCCATGGGTCTTCAACTAGCTTTTTCATTGATAGGAAGATTTTACTTCCCTCGATTCCAATGATTTCCGCTTTTACTGTTTGGCGAGGGGTAAGGATGTCTTTAGGATGATCAATTCTTTGCCAAGCGATTTCTGAGATATGTACTAAGCCTTCCAGCTCTGTTCCATCATCGGATCCTTCCGGTTTGAATTTTACAAACGCTCCAAAGTCAGCGAGGGCTGTGATTTCTCCTTCAATAATCTGACCTACTTTTATTTGAGAAATTACACTCTTTTGTTCTGTCTCCCAGATTGCTTTTTCAGAAACAATCAATTTTTCATCAGTTTCATTGATGTCCAAAACTTGAACCATTATCTTTTTACCAACAAACTCTTTTAACTTGTCTAAGATTTTTTGCTTGTCGCCACCACTTACTCGTGGGTAGTGTTCCGGAGCAAGTTGAGAAACTGGTAAAAATCCTTGCAAGTGCTTTACCTTTACTATCAAACCACCTTTGTTGGCGTCGAGCACTTTGGCTTCAACCGATTCTCCTGAAACAACATGACTCTTTAAATCTTCCCAAGTTTTCTTGTCGCCAGCGTAGCGGAAAGAAAGTTCCATTTCGCCGTTTTCGTTTTCCAAGTCAACAACGGTTGCTTCGATTTTTTCACCGGGTTGTAATTTTGAGTACTGTCCACTTTCTGTGAAAAGTTCGCGTCCTCGTACTACTCCAGTTGTAAGTCCGTTTACATCAATTCTGACTTCTCGGCCTTTAGTAGAAATTACTGTACCTACAATTAAATCCCCAAGTCCCGGGATTTGGAGATGATCGTTATTTTCAAGCAACTTTGCCAGCTTGCTTGTTTCAGTTGTGTCTATCATATGTTTGTTCCTGACTGCGTGCCAAATTCTTGACCGGCCTTCAGGGGCTATTAATTATGTGGGGAGATTGTAGCCTTTTGGCTAATTTTGTCAATAAAAGCGGGGCGTCCGCTTCCGTGGAGAGTGGAAGTAGGCGCGGAGGGTCACGATCACTATGACAGAGAAGCTATTTCGGCAGGCCGATTAAAATGTAGAGAGGTGGCTTGGGTAGCTCGGGCAAGCCCTCGACTAAGCCCCATGTCAGCAAAGTGTGACCGAGTGCCATTGGTAGCACGCGCCGCGTTCTTGGCTGGCTACTAGGGTGCAAGAGCAACCTGCCTCCTTTGCACTTGATCGGGATAGGGAACAGCTGGTTTGCAAGAACTGGGTCTGACACTCTTGGAGCGCTTGACCGAGTTTGCATACACTGATTTAGCCACCAGGCCAAATCGAGCGCATCGGTTTCTTGGAGTCCCCATGCTTTCAGGAACCGGCCGATTGTTTCGAGCGTAGCGCCAGCTTGAAGTGGCAGAATCGCCAGTCTGCCTCTGGGCTTGTTATAGACGCATGAACCAACATCTGCCACAGCCTGTACATCGGGCACATTCGCTAGCACTTGCTTGATGGTTATGCTTTCTACAGCGCTGGTGGCGTATGTAGCCAAACTCGCGAGCAATCGCCTGGCGCATAAGTCAGCGTACGCAACGACAACTTGATCTGCTATAAAACGATCTAGGTCAGTTGCCGTGGCTGTTGCCAACTTTTGGAAAATTTCCTGAATTGTAGTCTGGCAACCAAGCGCGCAAGCGACTGGTGCAATTGAGAGCTCTACTGTCGACATCAAGCCGACCAGGAACTCTTGATTTGCCACTGCCAGCGCGCGAGCCAGCAGGCGAACATATTTTTTCTCAGCTTTTGTTGTCACCAATGCCTCCTTAGCGTGACGGTAAACTATCAAACAATAAAAAGGGGAATTAGTCAATTATTGCTACAATCTACTTCCTATCCGGCAGAGCCGGACCAGGCTTCGCCTGGCAACCTTCTACAACCTACGATATAATCGCAACATATGATCCACCCCCATCAATCCTACTTGGACGAATTCAAAATCGCCATTGATAAATTGGTGCCGTTAACGCCGGCGGAAATTATTGATGAAGCGAACAAACTTCACAAAGAGCTTAGTGACGATCTTGACGCTACTACCAAACAGGTATATCAAGCGCTGACGCTTATAGGGCGAAAAGAGTTTCCGTACAGAAAAGCTTATGAAGAATTGTGCGCCGGTGATGAAGAACAACGCTTGCAAAAATTGGTTTTTGATCGACTCGACGAAACGGTTCGCCAAAAATTAATCAGTGTAATCAAACATGGAGTAATTTTGGAAGACTATGTTCGTAGCAAGCTTTTTGAAGAACAGCTAAGCGGAGATGAGAGATATCAAGTTGAAAATGCCATTTTGTTGGTTGATGATGAACTTGATAATCAATGTGACGAGCGGGCGCATACTCGTAAAAAAACATTTGAGGAATTGGTTGATAGGTGGACAAAAGAAGCAACCAGATTGCAGAGTCTGATTGACCGTCTGCGCGCAATGGGGGAAGAAGATTCAAAATGGAAAGGGGAGATTGATTCTGTTTGTGATCGTTTGGAAGAGGGTTGGTCAGTGGTTGAACGCGATCCGAGCGAAGAAGAGATAATCAAAGAGTTGGAATATTGGAATACTGTTTTGCATGAGGTGGATGAGTAAGGGCATGGCATGCCATGTCCGATATCACAAAGGGCGGCCACATGTGGCCGCCCTTTGTGATAGGGCTCATTTGTAAGTGTTATCCAACCGGCGCTCGAATGACAAAATTTTTATCCCATGGTCTGTTTTTTGAAAAATAATTCGCATAGATCCTTTTCTAATTCTGTAAATATCTTGGCGATTTTTCAGCTTCTTTATATCTAGAGCTAAAAAATCGCCCGCCTTCACTTTTTGTAAGATCTTTTTAAATTCAGCCTTTTCTTTATTTGAAAATTTGCTCAGCGCTTTATCAATTTTGTTAACCATATTAAAGGCGGGTTAGAATATCGTCTATATCAACACCACCTTTATTAATTTTTGTAAAATCAACCACAACTTCCCAGTTTTCGTCTTCAGCAGGTGAAATTTTAAATAACGGCTTGGACTTTTTCATGACCAAGAAAGTGTCTCCTTGCTCGACTCGATCTGCATATTTTTGAACATTTTGACGCAAGTCTTTTAATGTAATTATATTATTCATATAGGTTATTTTAAGTGCAACTTAAGTTTAACTTTAAAAGTAGGCTTTGTCAAATCCAGGGAGTTACCTTGTTTTGTTCCTCGAAATTACGAAGGATAATGAATGTGGTAACTCGGTTGCCACAGCTTGTTTCAAAATCAACAATTTTAAACCAAAACCCCTATACGGATTCAAGTAATTATGTTAAAATATTGGCGCTAAAAGATTTTAAATTAGCGTCAATTTTCCTTTATTTATATGCAAATTAGCTGGAACGGACTAGGAAGCTTTGTCATCAGTGGCAAGCCAATTCAGGGGGAGGTGAGTTTAGTAACAGACCCTTACCAAAACGAAACCGGTCTTCGGTTTCCGCGTACTCTGTCAGCCTCTTTAGTTGTGCAATCACATCAGTCCGAGATGGCTGATAATCTAGAAGCGGTCGCATCGCCAGAAGACAAAAAAACATTTGTTGTTCACCACGCCGGTGAATACGAAGTGAGCGGAATATTTGTAACTGGTGTTAATGCTCCGCTTAAAGATGGTACTGCCCATACTGTTTATCGGATTGAGCTCGAGGATATTTCAATTGGATTTTTGGGAGCGCTTGACCGTGAGCTGACTGATAAAGAAATGGAATACTTAGGCGCAATTGATATTTTAATTGTGCCAGCTGGAGGGGGCTCGGTCCTAAACGCAAAAGGTGCGGCTGGCGTTGTTGGTCAAATTGAGCCAAGACTTGTTATACCTTCTTATGTTCAAGTCGATGGTCTTAAAACCAAGCTAGATTCAGAAGATGCTTTTATAAAAGAACTAGGAGTTTCAAAAGAAGAAATGAATAAACTTAAAATCACCAAATCCGCGCTTCCGCAGGAAGATATGGGGGTGATTGTTTTGTCTCGTTCGTAATATGAGAATAGAGTCAAGCAGAAAAAAAGAAAGATTAGTCTTCTTGATAACGGCAGTTGGTATTGTGTTTGTTTTGATAATTTGGGGATTTCAATTAAATGAGATGTTCAGAGATGTAACAGGCGAAGCAATACCAGAAGATGTCGGTAGTACTGCTGACGATCTGCAGGCTGCCGTGGAACTATCAGATCAAATGAAAGAAACAATTCCATTTTTGCAAACATCACTTAATGATATTCTTGACCAGGCCTGGAAGAATAAAACAGAGGAAGCAACTGACAGCGCTTTACTAGAAATAGGAAATCAATTAAATAATGAATTAGAACGGCAATCGCAGGAGGGGCAAGAGAATGCGCCAGAAAATGGAGCAGTCGAGGCGACTCAACCAGAATCAGCAACTTAAATTATGGCAAAAAAGAAAGAAACAATTAGTAAAGACGGGGACGCACCAAAATCAGTTGGTATGATCATTGAGCAGAGCATTACCAAAGAAATGAAACGGGCGTATTTGGATTACGCGATGTCAGTTATTGTTTCGCGGGCACTCCCCGATGTTCGTGACGGACTAAAGCCGGTGCAACGCCGAATTCTTTACGCGATGTGGAGCATTGGTTTGCGCTCAAACGCTAAGTTTCGTAAGTCAGCTAATGTAGTCGGAGAAGTGATGGCTAAATACCACCCGCATGGCGACTCTTCAATTTACGAAGCAATGGTTCGTATGGCCCAGGACTTTTCTTACCGCCATCCGCTAGTGCGTGGCCAAGGAAACTTTGGATCAATGGACGGCGACTCAGCTGCGGCTATGCGTTACACTGAGGCAAAGCTTCAAGGAATTGCCGAGGAAATGCTTTTAGATATTGAAAGAGAAACAGTCGATTTTCGTCCAAACTATGACGGCTCACACAAGGAGCCGAGTGTGCTTCCGGGAAAGTTACCAAACCTGCTGATTAATGGAACTTTGGGAATTGCAGTTGGAATGGCCACAAATATTCCGCCTCATAACCTACGCGAAATTGGAAACGCAGTTTTGACTTTGATCGATAACAAAGACGCGACACTCGAGGATTTGCTCGAGCATGTTAAGGGACCTGACTTTCCAACCGGTGCAATTGCTTATAGCACAAAAGATATTAAAGCTGCTTGTGCTACCGGTCGTGGGGGAGTGGTGGTGCGAGCTAAAGCAGAAATTGAAGAAGGCGAAAAAGGTGGAAATCAAATTGTTATCTATGAGGTTCCATACATGGTAAACAAAGCTACGCTTTTGGAAAAAATCGCAGCCCTAGTTCATGAAAAAAAGTTAGACGGAATCCGTGACCTGCGTGACGAATCAAACAAAGATGGAGTTCGAGTTGTAATCGAGCTTAAAAAAGATGCTTATCCACGCAAAGTTCTTAACCGTTTGTATCAAATGACTGCTCTGCAAACTACTTTCCATTACAACATGGTTTGTTTAGTAGAGAACGGACTTCAGCCACGAACACTTGGACTTAAGGCGATTTTGGAAGAATATATTAAACACAGGCGCGAAGTTGTACGCCGTCGAACTGAATTTGATTTGGCCCGTGCACAGGACCGGGCTCATATTTTGGAAGGATTAAAAATTGCGCTGGCTAAAATCGACAAAGTAATTGCCACAATCAAAAAATCAAAAGATAAAGATGTTGCTCGAGTTAACTTGATGAAAGAGTTTAAGATGACCGAACGACAGGCTATTGCGATTTTGGAAATGCGTTTGCAGAGTTTGGCTAACCTTGAACAGCTAAAAATTGAACAAGAGTACAAAGAGAAGATGGATTTTATCCGCGAGCTGGAAAGCATTCTAAAATCTGATAAAAAGATGATGGGAGTAATACGCTCGGAGTTAGTTGAGGTGATTGAAAAATATGGCGAAGACCGCCGAACTCAAATCGTTAAAACCGGAATCAAAGAATTCTCAATGGAAGATGTAATTCCTGATGATCAAACCATTGTGATGATGACCAAAGATGGTTACATTAAACGATTGTCACCTGACACTTTCAAATCCCAGGCGAGAGGTGGTAAAGGTGTCGCCGGAGTTACTACAAAAGAAGAAGATTTAGTGGAGTCAATTTTTTCAACCACGACTCACCAAGACATAATGTTTTTCACCTCTCGTGGCCGAGTATTTAAACTAAAGGTTTACGAAATTCCAGAGGCGTCACGAACAGCCAAGGGCCAAGCGATTGTTAACTTCCTGCAACTGGCATCGGGCGAAAAGGTAACAGCTACCTTAGAATCTCGTGATTTGGCTGGCGGAAAATACATAATGATGGTTACAAACCAAGGAACTATAAAGAAAACCGAGCTTCAAGATTTTGAAAATGTTCGTCGTTCAGGACTAATCGCAATCAAGCTAAAAGACGGCGATGCGCTGGAATGGATCCGGGTAACATCCGGAAAAGATGAGCTAAGTTTGGCAACTGCGGGTGGAATGGCTATTCGATTTAACGAAAAAGATGTTCGCCCAATGGGTCGGGTGGCCAGCGGTGTGCGGGGAATAAAACTAAAAGGTGGAGACTTAGTGGTTGGGATGGATGTTGTGTCAGAGTCAGAGAAAAAAGATAACCAGCTTTTGGTGATAATGGAAAACGGCTACGGAAAACGAACTGCGCTTCGTGAATACAAGGTGCAGTCCCGAGCTGGAATGGGAATAAGAACAGCTAAAATTACGCCAAAGACTGGAAAGATTGTGTCAGCTAGTGTGGTGGGAAAAGATGATACCCGTGACCTAATTGTGATTTCCGAGGCTGGCCAGGTAATTAGACTTTCAATCAAATCGGTTTCAACACTTGGTCGGGCTACGCAAGGAGTACGCGTTATGCGCTTTAAAAAAGAAGGCGATAAAGTCTCAAGTGTGGCGATTGTTGAAAAAGGAGCGGTAGCCGAGGCAGTCGAAGGCGCTGAATAAAATTATTAATCATTAAATAAAGATCCCTAATTAAATAGGGATTTTTGTTTGTGGTAAAATGCATTTGCTATGAAAAGAACATTATTTAAAAAAGGTTGGCCGGGTCAAAAGAAAACCGCTAAAAAAAGGTGGCCAAAAAAAGCGGTAGCTGGTCCTTTGCCGGAAAAAACAGTTAAAGCTTCGGTTAAAGAAGATTTGAGCGAGGACATTGAAATCACCACAGAATTTAAAGAAGCATACGACGCCATTGAAAACACTAAGAATCATGTTTTTTTAACCGGTCGAGCCGGAACTGGAAAATCAACTCTTTTAAAATATTTTCGAGCAAAAACAAAAAAGAAGTTTGTGGTGTTGGCTCCAACCGGCGTGGCAGCCTTAAATGTTAAGGGACAAACTATTCATTCATTTTTTGGTTTTCATCCTAAAATCCACAAGCGTTTAGTTAGCAAAGCCAATCCAGATAATTTAGATTTCTTTAAAAAAATCGAAACAATTGTGATTGATGAAATTTCGATGGTGCGTGCAGATTTACTTGATTGTGTTGATAAGGCCTTGCGCCTTAACCGCGAGCAACCAAACGAGGCTTTTGGCGGGGTTCAAATGGTTTTTATTGGCGACTTATTTCAGTTGCCACCGGTGGTTACGCGTGAGGACGGCAATAGATTTGAAAGCGAATATGTGTCTCCCTATTTTTTTTCGTCAGATGTAATGAATACCACGGCAATAAATATACTTGAACTGCAAAAGGTTTATCGGCAAAAAGAAATAAAGTTTGTAGAGCTTTTAAATAATGTCCGCTCAGGCCAAGTAAAGCCAGCCGATGTTGAGATTTGGAATAAATGTCATGACCCGCATTTTGATCCGGCTCAAGAGACCGATTACATCGTTCACTTAACAACCACAAACAAAATGGCTAAGGAGCGTAATGATTATGAACTTAAAACGCTAAACACAAAAGAATACATACTTAAGGCTGAGACTCTTGGGGAATTAGGCGAACGAAAAATGCCGTCTGACGAAACCATTAAAGTAAAAGAAGGTGCCAGGATTATGTTTACCACCAATGATCCGGCCAAGCGTTGGGTCAACGGAACTTTGGGGATTATCAAAAAAATCAAAAAGCAGGGATTAAGCAAATTGCCAACGCTTGAAGTTAAGCTGGAAGATGGCGAGTTGGTTAATGTTACAAGACATAAGTGGGAGATTTTTGAATATAGTTTGCATGATGGGGAATTTGCTGAAGGTGTGGTGGGGAGTTATTCGCAATATCCAATTGCGCTGGCTTGGGCGGTTACTATTCATAAAGCGCAAGGCAAAACATTTAATAAAGTTTTGGTCGATGTCGGCTGGGGAGCTTTTGCCCATGGGCAGATGTATGTGGCGCTGAGTCGTTGTACTGATTTAAAAGGAATTACACTGCTTAAACCATTTAGAACAAAAGATGTAATTGTCGACCGCGCAGTTTTGGATTTTATGCGGTAAGAAGGTTTTACTTTTGACAAAGCAGCGCGACAAGCCCCAATGCTTGGCATTGGGGTCTTCCATAGCGGCTTGACATAAACTCCATCTTCGGCTATACTCCCGCAGTTATGGAATTTAGAAATATTGCAATCATTGCCCACGTCGACCACGGTAAAACAACTCTTGTTGACGCCATGCTCCAGCAGTCTGGGGTATTTACGGAACGCGAAGTTATAGAAGAGCGCGTGATGGACTCCAATGATCAAGAAAAAGAAAGAGGCATTACCATTTACGCTAAAAACGCCTCAATTCAGGTTGGTGATGTTAAGGTAAATATTGTTGACACTCCAGGCCACGCTGACTTTGGTTCTGAAGTAGAGCGCGTGCTGCGCATGGTAGACTCGGTGCTTTTGCTAGTTGATGCTTACGAAGGTCCAATGCCACAAACTAAGTTTGTACTGCGCAAGGCACTCGAGTTGGGACTGCGACCGATTGTAGTTATCAATAAAATCGATAAGCCAACCGCCCGACCGGATGAAGTTTTAAACATGATTTTTGATCTGTTTACCCAACTAGGGGCTACAGACGAGCAACTAGATTTCAAATACATTTATACAAACGCCAAAAAGGGAATCGCAATTTTAGATCCAAAAGATACTGGCGAAAACCTGCAACCGCTTTTTGATTTAATTATCAGCACAGTTCCGTCAGCTGCCAGTGACAGCTTAGCTCCGGTTCGTTTTCAACCTGTTAACTTAATGTACGACAAATTTGTTGGCCGAATGGGAACCGGTCGAATTAATGAAGGAACGCTAAAAGTTGGAATGACAGTAACAGTAATCAAACTTGATGGCACCAGAGAGAAACATAAAATCTCTAAAATTTTAACTAGCCAGGGACTAAAAAAAGTAGAAGTTGAAAGCGCAGTAGCAGGCGATATTGTTTCAATTGCCGGAATCCCAAATATCAATGTTGGTGAGACTGTGGCAGAAGACGCAAAAGCCGAGGCGCTAGATGCGATTGATATTGATAAGCCAACCCTAACAATGGATTTTTTGGTTAACAACTCTCCCTTTGCCGGCAGAGAAGGAAAGTATGTTACCTCACGCCAAATTAGGGAAAGATTAGAGCGCGAGCTAGAGACAAATGTGGGACTCCAAATTGAATTTCCAGAAAACTCTGATGTTTATAAAGTGAGCGGTCGAGGAGAGATGCACTTGGCTGTTCTTATTGAAACAATGCGTCGCGAAGGTTACGAGTTCCAGGTTTCGCAACCTCAGGCGATTATTCGCGAAGTCGACGGCGAGCTTCAGGAGCCATACGAGTCGGTTGTGATTGATGTTCCCGATGATTCAGCCGGTACTGTGATAGAAGCATTAGGCAAGCGAAAAGGGGAAATGGTTAATATGATCAGCTTAAATGGCTCAACCAGATTGGAGTATTCAATTCCAACTCGTGGGCTATTGGGATACAGAACTGATTTTATGACATCAACCAAGGGAGAAGGAACACTTTCTCATATTTTTTCTCACATGGGCTCACACAAAGGTGAAATTACTCGTAGACAAACCGGTTCTATGATTTCTGGATTTACCGGAAAGACTTTAGCTTTTGCCTTGAATAATTTACAGCAACGCGGAGCATTATTCGTCGGTCCCGGAGTGGAGGTTTACGAAGGAATGGTAGTTGGAGCAAGCAGCAAAGATACTATGGTTGTAAACCCAATCAAAGGTAAACAACTGACAAATATGCGTTCCAGCGGAGCTGATGAAGCTACAAGCTTAACACCGCCACTGGATATGAACTTAGAACGATCACTTGAATACATCGCCGATGATGAGTATGTGGAGGTAACGCCGGAGAGTATCAGAATTCGAAAGAAATATTTAACAGATAACGACCGCAAACGCGCGGCGAGATAAGCGAAATTTAAAAACTCCCGCCATTTGGCGGGAGTTTTGGTCTATGAAATAAAATTTTAAAACAAGTAGGTGCTTGCCCGCCGAAGCTTTCTTGCCAGCCAAAGCTTTAGCATCGGCTGGAGCGAAGGCGGGATAGTCTAAAAAAGAAAAAGAATATTTCAGCAAACGTTCATGAATATGCGATGTTTGCCGTAGCATAGCGGAGGCAAATATGAGTAAAAGAAATTGCGCCTCCACTATAAGTTAAGAAGCGCAATTTCTTGAACCACATATTCATTGTTATATGATGTAGAAAACATTTTGATTTTGCGATAGCAAATATCCGCAATTTTATTCAATAATAAACACCTTATTTTTTTGTTTTTGCCTGTCCCAAATAGCGAGCAACTAACTCTTTGTCTTCGGCGACCTTTTGCTTTTTGAATTTTTCCATATCAGGGTGTTTTATTCTTTTCAGTATTTCAATTTGTGCCCCTATTTCATCTAGGTCGCCGATATTGTCTCCTACGTACCTGACTATGCCTGGATTCCAGCCCCATGTTAACTTGCTTTTGTCAGTAGGATTTTGAAGTTTTGCGAGTAGATCATCTGTTGAATAGAGCTCGTCTAGTTCAACTGGAAAGCCTGAATCGGTAGGTGTGCTGTCCGAAAATGCTCTAAGTCTGTATAACAAAGCTTCGCCTTCAGGTATGCGAGGGTCAGTAATAGTGCCTTCCTTTAATACCAAGACTATGTCAACGTCGCTATTTGGGGCAGGCAATTTATCAGGATCCATTCTACTTCCACAAAGAATCATCCCCAACACCTCGGGGCATTCTGCTTTAAATTTTTCTAAATAACCTCTCATTTCTTCCGTGAGCGTTTTAATTTCTTCATCCCTTTCGGACGTGTCTATTCTGCCCTCACCAAGATTCGGCTGAAGCCCGAGAATACGTCTAGCTTTATCAATGTGTTGTTGTGGAATTTCGTCTGGGACATGTTCATATTCATGTGCTGTTCTTACGATTAGTTCATCTACTTTTTTGGGAGATACCAAAGCAGATTCATCTCTTGTTAAGAAGTTTCTGTCAGTAAGGAAATCTAGCATAACATCCTCTGCTGTTCTTTTTGGAGTTTCAGTCGAGTCTCCCGTTGTTTGTTTTACTGGTGGTTTTTCAACTGCCGTTTCAGGTGTTGGGGGGATTCTTTGTGATTCATCTTCGATACCCATAATTGTGTTTATTATTGAATAAAATTGCGAAAAATTCTGAAAGAATTTTATTAAAATATTTTCTATCTCATATAACGTATCGCAATATCTGACGTTTTGCCACTTCCTTTAAAATTATACATGGGGTGGCAAAATGTGGCTTTAGCCCTTGCAGATATGCAGTGTCCGTATAATGCAAAGCGTACCAATTATGGTACGCTTTTTCAGTGAGATCTGCCAATGCCGTGTTGAGGTGGACACGCGTTTAAGTCGTGCGTTCAATCCTCGTCGTTTAACGTGCGGTCTCCTGAAAATCGCTTAATAAAGACGAATAGGGTAGTTGAGATGCTTTGAGATACTCACCATTCTCGAGGTATTCTCGCATTACATACGAACCTGTCTTTGATTTTCAGAAGACGATAGCGACTCATTCCTTTCTCTTCTTTTCTTTCTTCTTCTTTTTTTTCTTCTCTTTGCTCTTTAAATCAATAATATAGCCAT
>PFJC01000047.1 GCA_002782865.1 Candidatus Uhrbacteria bacterium CG_4_10_14_3_um_filter_41_21 | reverse complement strand
AGGGCGGGATTCGAACCCGCGGTACCTTTTCAAGTACACCACCTTTCCAAGGTGGCGCGTTCGACCGCTCTGCCACCTCTCCATCTTAGGATTAATACTAGCTGAAATCGCATTTTTTTCCAAATATTGATACCATAACTTAGTATGAACTACGATTTGCTTATCTTTGACATGGATGGGGTTGTGATAGACAGCAATGTTTTGTTTCATAGAGCGGATGATGAATTTTTTAAACGCCGAGGTATTGCGTTTAATCAACAAGAACTACTTGCACTTCTATCGGGCGTTCATATTACCGATGGTATAAAGATGCTAGTAGATAAATTTAAACTTCAGGGTAATATTGAAGATTTGCAAAACGAAAGAATGGAGCTGCTACGGCAGGAATATCAAAACAATCTTGAATATGTAAAAGGCTTTGAGGATTTTTTCAAAAGAGCTCAAGCGACTGGAATTAAAACCTGTATTGCCACTTCTTCTGTCGACGAGCTACTGGAGCTTGCTCGACACAGATTAAAACTTGATGAAAAATTTAATGGCACAATTTTTAAAGCATCAGATGTAGGTAATGTTTCCAAACCAAATCCGGCTGTTTTTCTGCATGCTGCCAAGCAAATGGGTGTCGAGCTAAATCGTTGTTTGGTAATAGAAGATGCGCCAAAAGGTGTGCAAGCTGCCAATACGGCTTCAATGTATTCAATTGGAATTACGACCGGACTGCCAAAAGAAGCGCTCTTTGAGGCAAATATGGTGATTAACTCTTACAGCGAGTTTGATCTTAAAAAACTTCTGTAGACTGATTGCTTGCATAACATGGACAAAAGTCCTTTTTTGTTTGAGTTAGTCTTGATACAATAAAGCTGTATGAAATATGTTTTGATGCTCATCGCCATTTTAGCTCTACTTATTTTGATTCCTATTTTGGTGATCATGTTTAATATTTTCGGAGCGCGTGATTATTTTTTAAATGCAATTAATCCAATCGACATTATTGAGTTTGATTCAAGTGTTGAGATTAGACCAGATGTCGATAGCCACCCGCTTTTGGACGAAACTCAGGAAGGATATTTGGAAACTATCGGAATTGACCCGGTCACACTTCCAGCTGAAATTACACCAGCAATGCAGGAATGTGGACTAGAAGCTTTAGGGGCTGACAGAGTTCAAGAACTTCTTTCAGGATCAATGCCAACATTGTCCGACATTATGAACGCACAACATTGTCTTGAATAAATTAATATGAAGGGCCGATCTGGGTGACTTTGTCTTGTGGTTTACTTGATAAATTACCAGCTAACGAATAACAATTACTAGCACTATGATTTTTCTGTATGTGTTAATTTTAATCATCGGTTTTTTGTTTTTAACAAAAGGTGCCGATGCTTTTGTTGATGGCGCTAGTGCATTAGCTGATCGTTTTGGAATCTCGCCACTTGTGATAGGTTTAACGGTTGTTGCTTTCGGAACATCAGCCCCGGAGCTGGTTGTTAATGTTATCTCGGCTGTGCAGGGTAATGTTGACATGGCGCTAGGAAACATTATCGGAAGCAATATCGCTAATATTCTTTTAGTACTTGGTGCCGCTTCGTTTTTTGCAACAATTCCAGTAAAAAGTGGAACTGTAGAAAAAGAAATTCCATTCATGTTACTAGCGTCTTTGGTTTTGATTCTTTTATCACTCGATCAGTATGTAGAAGGCTCGCCGGTCGCTTTTATTTCTAGAATGGACGGATTAGTTCTTTTAACTTTTTTTGTTGTATTTTTGTACTATTTGTTTTTATCGGCAAAAAATCGCAAGATTCAAGATTCGGATACCCCAAAATTGACTTTAAATATAGCTTTAGCATTTACCGTTGTCGGTCTTGGTGTTTTGATGATTGGAGGAAAATTGGTTGTATTAGGAGCAATTGAGATTGCCAGCGCACTTCATATCACTCAATCAGTAATTGGTATTAGCATCGTTGCGCTTGGTACATCATTGCCGGAGCTGATGTCATCTATTGTTGCGGCTCGCAAAGGAAAGGTAGACTTAGCGTTTGGCACAGTTGTTGGTTCCAATATTTTTAACATTTTATTAATTCTTGGTATCACATCAACAATCACTCCAATCACACTTTCAAGTAATAGTTTGTTTGATCTCCTAACTTGTTTAATCATCTCAGTTGCGTTATCAATAGTTGTAATTTTATCCAAGGAAGTATTTGAAGGGGAAACGCGTCGAGTAATCAATAGATCAATCGGATTTGCCTTCATTGTTTCTTATTTAGCCTATATTGCATATATCTTCGTCCGAAGGTAATCTATAGTCATGGAGTCCAAAGACGAGATTAAACAAAAGCTGGATGTTGCGGAAGTAATTGGCGGTTATTTGCAATTAAAACCAGCCGGAAGCGGTAGTTTTAAAGCTGTTTGCCCATTTCACAGCGAAAAGACACCGTCTTTTTATATCTCACAGGAAAAACAGATTTGGCATTGTTTTGGTTGTGACAAAGGTGGTGACATTATTAGTTTTGTCATGGATATTGAAGGGATTGATTTTAAACAAGCTCTTCGTCAACTTGGGCAAAAGGCTGGAGTCGAAGTACCTGATTATAAACCAGACGAAAGTAAAGATGAAAAAGATATTGTCTACGATTTGCACGAACTCGCTGGTAAATTTTATCAAAAGATTTTAGACGGTCACGAACTTGGAGAATCGGCTCGAAAATATATAATCGAGCGCGGAATCGATGGCCAACTTTTAAAAAAGTTTCGACTTGGTGTTGCGCTGGATCGTTGGACATCACTTTGCGAGTTCTTGCAAAAGCGGGGAATCTCTGAAAGTTTAATTATCAAATCTGGACTGGCAAAGCAAAAGCAATCCGGTGACGGCGCAATTGATCGATTTAGAAATCGATTGATGATTCCACTTTGTGATGCTAGTGGCAGAATTGTTGGTTTCACCGGTCGGTTGCTTGGTGTGCAAGACGATAAGTCTGGACCAAAATATTTAAACTCACCAGAAACTTTGATTTATCATAAGTCAGATGTTCTTTACGGACTTCATTTAGCAAAAAAAGCAGTGCGTCAGGAGAAATCAATAATAATCGTTGAGGGTAATTTAGATGTTGTGGCGTCGCACAAGGCAGGAGTAGAAAATGTCGTTGCCAGTTCCGGCACGGCTCTAACCGAGTCTCAACTTCGACAATTAAAGAAAATTACAAATAAATTGTTGTTTTGTTTTGACTCGGACGCAGCCGGTTTCGCAGCGGCTCAAAGAGGAATTAGACTGGCTCAGGGAATGGACTTTAATATTCAAGTAATTTCGATTCCGGACAACTTCGGTAAAGACCCGGATGATGTTGTTAAGAATAATCCTGAGTCTTGGAAAAATCTGACCCAAAATCCAATTCATATCATGCAGTACTATATAAATAACGGATCAAAAAGCCTGAATTTAGCAGATGTAGAATCTAAAAAGAAATTTGTAAAAAATATTTTATCTGAAATTGCATATCTCCACGATCAGGTTGGTCGTGAACATTGGTTGCAACAATTAGCTGATATGTCCAGAACTGAAATTTCAGTTTTAAGAAACATATTGCGCACGCCCCCTCTTAACTCCACCATATCCGGGAATGGTCGATCAAGCTCGGTATCCCCTTCAGTTACGGAGCTGTCGAGGGAAGTAAAAAAAAGCAAGACAACATCTAGGCCGGATAATGTTACTTCAATAATAATCGGAATTCTTATTAATTTTGAAGAGTTTATACCGGAAGTATTAAACAATTTATCAGAAAACGAAATTACAGACCAAAAATGGCGCGAAGTTTACAAAAAAATCATTCTCGCTTATAATCAAGTCGACTTGTCGGATTCCACGCCAAAATCAAAAATACCTTTATATATTCGCCTGCAAGATCAACTTTCAGAAGAAGTCAGACGCGCACTTCTTAAAACCGAAGAGTTGACAAATGGCATGAGCGAAAAAAGCGTGCGTGAGGAATTAAACCGACATATTGAAATTTTAAGATCTGCTACGCAAAAAGAGCGCCGCAGAATTTTAGAAGCCGACATTCGGCAAGCTGAAATGTCAGGCAATAAAGAAAAACTTCAAGACCTTTTGAAAGAGTATAAAAAGTTACTCTCGAATTAATTTATGCCAAAGAAAAAGGAAGTTAAAAAAACAATCAAAGCGGTTTCTTCAAAAAAAACGGCGCCAAAAAAGGCTGTTAAGAAAAGTGAACCCAAGAAAAAAACGGCTTCAAAGAAAGCGTCGTCTCCAAGGATCGCTAGAAAAGATGTTCCAAAAGAAAGATATAAGCGAGCAGCGCCCCCAACCGTTGAAGTTTTGGACAGATTGCTTGAGCGTGGCCAGCTCAGAGGATTTTTAACGGACAATGAAGTTGTTTTTGCTTTTGGCGACATAGAAGATCATGTAGGACTTTTTGAAGGATTTTTAGATTTATTGGAAGAAAAGGGAGTCCATTTCATAGAAATAAAAGAAGGCTTTTTGGGACATTCAAAATCAGTCGATGACATTAACGAAAAGATTCGCGTAAAGGCAGATGCTCGAGTTGATTTTTCAGATGTTTCTCAAGATTCAATCCAAATGTATTTGCGAGAAATCGGAAAAATACCGCTTTTGACAGCTGAGGAAGAGATCGGTCTTGCCAAAAGAAAAGAAAGAAACGACAAAGAAGCTGAGCGCCGTCTAATCGAGGCCAACCTTCGTTTGGTAGTTTCAATTGCTAAAAAGTTCGTGGGCAAACAATTGTCATTACTTGATTTAATTCAGGAAGGAAATGTTGGCTTGTTTAGGGCAGTTAAAAAGTTTGAATATAGAAAAGGTTATAAATTTTCAACATATGCGACTTGGTGGATCCGTCAGGCAATTACCCGGGCGCTAGCCGATCAATCTCGTACAATCAGAATTCCGGTACACATGGTCGAAACAATCAACAGATTTAAACAAGTTGAACGTCGACTAATTCAGGATCTCGGTCGCGAACCGTTAGCTGAGGAAATGTCTTCTGAGCTGGATTTACCGGTTGATAAAGTTCGTCACATTAAAAAGATTTCGCAGGAAACAGTCTCACTTGAAACTTCGGTTGGAGATGATGATGAGGATTCAAAGCTACAGGACTTTATTGAAGACACGCATACAATTTCGCCAGATAAATCAGCCGGTCGAGAACTTCTTCGTGATTATGTTAAAGAAGCAATGCGTGATTTAACTCCGCGCGAGCAAAAGATTTTGGAAATGCGTTTTGGCCTGCATGACGGTGTGGCTCATACGCTCGAGGAAGTTGGACGCGAATTTGATGTAACTCGCGAGCGTATTCGTCAGATTGAAGCCAAGGCTCTTGAGAAGATTCAACAAAAAGAAATTATCCATAAGTTAAGGGATTATTAGTATGAAGTATGTTTTAGCGCTTGATGTTGGAACGACGACGATGAAGGCCTTAATATTTGATGAAAAAATGAATCTCGTGGCCAAGGCGTCGCGAGATTTATTTAAAGATTTTCCGCGTGACGGCTGGGTGGAACAAGATCCATTGGAGCTAGTCAGTAGAAGCAAAGAAGTTATTAAAGAAGTTTTTGTAAATTCTGGAATAAATCCTGTTTTGTGCGTAATGGGAATTACCAATCAGCGCGAAACGACAATTATTTGGAATAAAAAAACCGGCAAGCCTGTTTATCCGGCGATAGTTTGGGAAGACAATAGGACAGAGGAATTCTGCAGTGGCCAGAAACAAGGAACCGCAGACCGGGTTTTAGAAAAGACCGGATTACCATTGATTCCGTATTTTTCCGTTTCAAAGATCTGTTGGATTCTTAATTCGATCAATTTCCCCCGGTTATGGAGGGATAAAGGGGGGCAAGTAGATTTACTTTTTGGGACGGTTGATACTTGGTTAATGTGGAATCTTTGTACAGATAATCCTCATGTAACTGATAAAACAAACGCATCTCGGACACTACTTTATAATATTTATGATCAAAAATGGGATAATGATTTACTGGCTGAGTTTGATATCCCGAAATCCATTATTCCAGAGGTTTTAGATTCTATTTCAGATTTCGGTTCGCTTGATAAATCTGTCGTTGGATACGAAATTCCAGTCGTCGCTGTTTGTGGCGATCAGCAGGCAAGTATGACTTCAGCCCTGAGCATTTGTCATGAAAAAGATGCCTGCACAAAAATTACTTTTGGAACCGGAACTTTTATTATGCAGATAGCAAATGCAAAAACGGAGGCAACCTACCCATTTTTTAAAACTATCACTCCATCTTTAAGACACGAAGTTCTTTATGCTTTGGAAACAAAGATTAATCGTGGAGCAAAACAGGTTGATCAGATTTTGGATAAACCAGAGGAGCTGGATTCTTTTTTAAAGGAGTTAGCATCCGATGTTATTGTTTTACTAAACCAATTTCCACAAATACCAACAGAAATTGTCATTGACGGTGGAGTTTCGCGTGATGGAATAATAGCCAAACATATTGAAGATATCTCTGGAGTCAAAACAAAGTCATTACCAATTTTTGACGGCACGGCTTTAGGGATTGCAATTTTAGCCGGTAGTCGTTTGGAATAAGATAAATATAGTTATTAATATGAATACAAATATACAAAAAAAGGTTCGAGAATTATTGGAGGGAACCGGAGTGACTATAAATGGCTCAAACTTGTGGGATCTGCAAATTAATGATCAGCGATTTTATAAAAGAGTGTTAACGCAAGGCTCACTTGGTTTTGGAGAGTCTTACATGGATGGTTGGTGGGACTGCAAGCAAGTAGATGAACTTATTTGTCGATTATTACGAGACGACATAAGAAAAAAACTCAAGTCTAATTGGCCACTTGTTGCCGGTTTGATTTTATCAGTGCTCACAAATCAACAAAAAGGTAAAAAAGCCTTTAAAATTGGTGAGGCTCATTATGACGCCGGTAATGATTTATATAAAGCAATGCTTGATAAACGAATGGTTTATACTTGCGGATATTGGAAAGACGCACTAAATTTTGATGAAGCGCAGGAGGCAAAATTAGATCTTGTTTGTAAAAAAATTGGACTTAAAAAAGGTGATAGGGTACTTGACATTGGTTGTGGCTGGGGAAGTTTTGCAAAATTTGCTGCGGAAAAATACGGAGCTCATGTT
The DNA here is from genome assembly GCA_002782865.1 of Candidatus Uhrbacteria bacterium CG_4_10_14_3_um_filter_41_21. Lineage (GTDB taxonomy): Bacteria > Patescibacteriota > Patescibacteriia > UBA9934 > UBA9934 > UM-FILTER-41-21. The sequence continues at coordinate 15,509 of PFJC01000047.1, read as the reverse complement.
GTCGGAATTACAGTCTCAAAAGAACAGCTCGAGCTAGGAAAAAAGAATTGTGAAGGACTACCGATTGAACTTAGATATCAAGATTATCGAGATGTTAATGAAAAATTTGATCACATCGTGTCACTTGGAATGTTCGAACATGTTGGTTATAAGAATTATAGGGATTATATGAAAGCAGCAGCCAGATGCTTAAAAGATGATGGACTGTTTCTTTTGCACACAATCGGTTGGATAAAATCAGAAACATCACTTGATCCCTGGATTCATAAATATATTTTTCCAAACGGCATGCTTCCGTCACTAGCACAGATTTCAAAAGCCTCAGAAGAGCTATTTGTAATGGAAGATATTCATAGTTTTGGTACTGACTATGATAAAACATTGATGGCTTGGCATGAAAATTTTGAAGAACACTGGCCAGAACTTAAAGATAAATACGATGAACGTTTTTATCGAATGTGGCGTTATTATCTTTTAGTCTGTGCTGGATCATTTCGGGCTCGTAAAAATCAGCTCTGGCAAATAGTTTTTTCGAAAAATGGAGTTGTCAGCGGTTATAAATCATTCAGATAATATGAGATTACCAACTCGAAAATCTGAAAAGTTAAATAAACAGGACAATGGGCCTGTTTATTTAACAAAATCAGGAATTGAAAAACTCAAGCGACAGATTTTAAGTTTGCAACTACAAACACCGGAGTTGATAAAAGAAGTTACCAGAACTCAAGCTATGGGGGACTTATCAGAAAACGCTGCTTATCAAGAAGCAAAGCATCAAATGCGTAGAGCTGAATCAAAATTGTTTTATTCAAAAGAAAGACTAAAAAATGCTATTGAAATTCAAAAAGATGAAAACGACGATACAGTTCATTTGGGCGTAAAGGTTATTGTTGAAATTAATGGTAATCAAAAGATTTTTGAAATAGTTGGACCAGTTGAGGCCGACCCGCTACATGGAAGAATTTCTTATGTTTCGCCACTTGGACTTGGGCTCAATGGAAAAAGAGCAGATGACAGTGTGAGTGTAAATGGTTTTGAATACAAAATTTTAGAAGTGAAATAAATTAATTTCGAAGGCGTAGTAAAAGATGCGTATGCATGAGAACGCAACTGACGAGGAAATTGCGCTGTCCGCGCGTAAATATCGGCAAGATTTTGCAATTCTGGTTGAAAGATACCAGGATAAACTTTTGCGATATATTCGCAGAATAGGAGCTGGCGAGGAGGCAGAGGATTTATTGCAGGAAATTTTTATTAACGCATTTCGCTATTTAAACGGATTTGATCCTTCACTTTCATTTTCATCTTGGATTTATAGAATTGCTCATAACACAACAATTAGTGCTTACCGGAAAAAGAAAATCCGTCCACATGGAAATTTAATAGAAGACGGAGATGAATTTTTGGCAAATATTGGAACAGATGAAGATATTGCTACGGAGCTTGAAACTAAATGTAGTGTCGAGGAGATAAACAACGCTCTTTTATCTATAAAACAGAAATATCGTGATGTTGTCGTATTACGATATGTGGAGGAATTAGAATATAAAGAAATTTCTGATGTTTTAAAAATTCCAATGGGTTCAGTTGCCAGTCTGCTCAGTCGAGCGAAAAAGAATCTAAAAGATGAGATAAGCGGAAAATCAAAATAATATGACAAAGGTATCAGACACAATTTTAAAAAAAATTGAGCAGGGCAAAATAGAGCCAATGCCTGTTTGGACTTATACCGCAAAAAATATTTTATTTTGGTCTCTGTGGGCTTTGGCCGTGCTAATTGGCTCAATTGCGGTCTCCGCTATGCTTTTTGTGGTAACGCATGCTCCCTGGGCGCTAAGGGAAGTCACATACGAGACTACAGCAGGGTTTGTGCTTGATCTTCTGCCATATTTCTGGGTAATTGCCCTCGGTCTTATGATTGCTCTTGGTTTTTATAATTTAAGGCACACAAAGTCAGGGTACAAATATTCTTTGGCAATTGTGATTTTATTAAATATTTTAATCAGTATAATTTTAGGCGCAGTATTATTTATCGTTGGAATGGGTGAAATTGCGGAAAATGCAACTGGTAAATTACCACTTCGTGAATCTATATTTGAGATGCAAGCAAATCGCTGGTCAAATCCGATGAATGGACTTTTAGCTGGCGAGATTGTTGATATTTTAAGCGCTGATGATGGTGAGGTGATTCTTACTTTAACCGCTTTTGACGATCAGGATTGGAAAATAAACATTTCTGACTTGTCAGATGAAGAAATTCAAGAAGCCAAAATCGGTAACATTATAGCGGTTATTGGGTTAAGTGAGCAATCTATTGATGGCCAGCTAAGCATGTATGCTTGCGCATTTTTAGAGTGGGGCGAGTGTTGTGATGAGCCACTTGTTTCGGTCCGTGAAATATTTGAAGATGATGAGCGTACTACTAACTGTAGGGGCGTACGACCTTTCGAAGCCTTGCGCAGGCTTTCACACTAATTCGTAAATATAATATATATGTCAAAGATAAGTAAATTTAAAAAATCAGCGATTGTAATTCCGGCTGCGGTTTTATTGGTTGCGGTAAGCTCTATTGGCACGGCGTCAGCAGCTGGAGAAGATTTTTCTAGAAAAATGCCACAACACGCAGAACGCGGACTTCATTTAGAAATTAAAAGTGCAATTGCATCCGGTGACTATGAAGCTTTTCAAAATTTAATTGCCGACGCTCCATTTACCGTTGATGTGGACGAAGAAACATTTGCAAAAATGGTAGAGGCTCATACTTTAATGGAAGATGGTGATATTGAGGGGACACATGAAATTATGGACGAGCTTGGTTTCCCAATGCGTGGTCCACATGGTCAGCGTGATGATGCGAATTTTAAACCAGGTGAAGGTAGAGAATTCGATGACCTTACAGATGATCAGAAAATAGTTTTAGAAAACGCTCGCGCCTTGCGAGAAGATGGAGAATTTGACCAAGCCCACGATTTAATAGAAGAAGCGGATATTGAGATGCCAATGCATCGTGGCGGACGAAGATAAATTAATTAAAGAAAATCAGCCACGAAATGAGGCTGGTTTTATTTACTTAACTCAATTGTTTCAATCTCTTCATTAGCGTAGTTAATTCTAAATTTTAGTCTACCAATGATTTGCCCTCGTTGTGTTTGAATATTTACTCGCCATAGTCCTTCACTTAGTGTTGATTTTTTCGAATATCCCCGGTAACCACCTTCGCGGCCGCCATAAATATTAAATGATAATCGATCACTCGTTATCCATCGTTTTTTCGAGGAATCAAAATACTGCCATTCATGAATAACCGTTGTGTTTAAATCAAACGGTGCAAAAATTGAAGAATAAATGTAAGCAGACCCACCGTCTGTTAAATGAATTGTTTCCCCCGGCATTAATCGCTGAAAAAAGTTTTGTCTTTCAGTTTCCAATATGTATGTTCCTTTTGACCTAATGATATTGTGGTAAACACCTGCTTCGGTAAGCGAGAGGGGAATTGGTGGAATAAAGTTTGTGAAATACAGCAAGTTCATTAACAAAAAAATTGTTAATACTGTTGTTTGAATAACCGGCTGACGATATTTAATCTGATCAAATTTAGAAGTCAAAATTCGTAAATATAAAAAAGCTATAACAAGACTAAGCAAACCGCTCAAAACAAAAATCCAGGCTGAGATTGAATTGAAAAGATAGGGAAGCATTAGTGTCAGCATTGAGAAAGTAATGAAATAGTAGACACTGATTTGCACAACTGGTTTCATGTAATACTCACGAAATGCTTCGTTGGCAATCATCAAAAACGCAATCAAAAGCATAAACGGCCAGCTGATTGAGAGAGCTCCAGAAAACCAATAAAAAATAAAAGAAGCGCTAAGGGTGGCGCCAAAAGTAAACTGAATTATAAGTGGCGCCAAAACTTTATAATACCTAAGTATGACATTTGATTCGTCGATTCCTTCTGTTTTGTGATGCTGAATAAAAACGATTGTGATTCCGGCAATTAGCCAGTAAACAGCCAGAACGATAAACGCAGAGCGAATTGAAATTACGCGAAAAGTAATAAAGTCTGCCGCTACTCCAACGATAAGAACTCCCGGAATTAATACCCGCTCGTTTCGTTTATAAAATCTTTTAAGTTTTGAGATGAATTGCATTGAAATATTTAAGGCGCCAAGCAGGTGACTCGCAGAACCTTTCTCATGTTTTTAAGTACTGTATAATTTGTAGCCGGACACTTAGCTGCTTCATTTTGTAAACGATCAAGCTCGCTTGGTGTTGTTTTTGCTTCAACTCTATTTCCGTCATTGTCGACAATGTCTGAAATGTAAAGAACATTATGTTCAATATCGTAACTGGTTCGCAAAATAAAAATATCGATTTGTTCCATGGCAATCAATTCCCCAGAAATTTGCTGTGGACCAATAATCAAAATAACCAACCGGGCGCCAAAAAAAGATTCCTAGAAATGTTAATGATAAAACTCCGGCGATCCAATAATTGCCCAATGCATAAGCAATTGAATGAATTAAACAAAAGAAGGCAGCGACAGTAATTACAACCTTAAGAATTGTAAAAAGCATCCAGTGGTCGCCATACACAAATAATTGCAAAAGCGGACCCGTAAAAATTCCAATTCCGCCGTAGATGATAAAAATTAATTGCCAAAGTGGAAGCTTGTCTTCTGTTTGCATAATAGTGAAATTATACCTGCTTGTGTAGAATTCTGCGAGCTCGTGATAAATAATTGACACAATCGTTGTTTTGCGCTAGTATAAGCTATTCATGGAAAGAGAAGAATTACAACAAGTTGGCTTTGAAGGCCTGGGCATTGTCCCCGGTCTGCTTAAACGCATAGCTGCGCTTGGTTTTAAACACCCAACTCCGATTCAATTTAAAGCAATTCCTATTGCAACTTCAGGAGAAGATGTGGTTGGAATCGCTCAAACCGGTTCTGGAAAAACATTAGCTTTTTCAATCCCAATGCTACAGATGGTTTCAAAGTCAGATAAAAAGGGATTGATACTTTTGCCAACTCGCGAGTTGGCAGTCCAGGTTGAAGAGACCTTAAGAAAAGTGGCAGGAAATAGTGGACTTAGAACCGCGATAGTTATTGGTGGAGCTAATATCCGCCCACAGATTAAACAGCTAAGAGCTAACCCACATATTATTGTGGCGACCCCAGGCAGGTTAATTGACCATATTTCACAAAAAAATATCTCTCTTTCAAGAATCGGCATGTTAGTACTAGACGAAGCTGACAGAATGCTCGACATGGGATTTGAGCCTCAACTTAAACAAGTTCTTGAGTCAGTTCCGGACGATCGTCAGACAATGTTGTTCTCGGCTACAATGCCAGACACCATCACAACGATTGCAAACAAGTATATGAAAAAGCCGCTTCGAATTGAAGTTGCGCGTCCGGGAACAACGGCTGATAAAATTGATCAAGAAGTTTTCATTGTTCCAAAAGATGAAAAAATGGATCTTTTAGGAAGACTGCTCAAGGAATATCACGGCAAGGTTTTGATCTTTAGCCGAACAAAACATGGCGCCGGTAAAATTACAAAAGCCTTAAACAAAGAAGGGTACAAGGCAGACGAGATTCATTCCAACAGATCACAGAATCAACGTCAAAAGGCATTAAAAGGATTTACAGCCGGTCGGCATAGAATTCTTGTAGCAACAGACATTGCTTCCAGAGGAATCGATGTCGATGATATCGAGTTAGTTTTAAACTTTGACTTGCCAGAACAAATTGAAGATTATGTTCACCGCATTGGTAGAACAGCGAGAGCCGGAAAATCAGGTAAAGCGATTTCGTTTGCAGCACCAGATCAAAAAAATGACATTGCTCAAATTCAGAAATTGATTAATGTAATTCTTCCAATCAAAGCTCCAAATGGAAAACAGCTAGAATCAATCAAGGCCTCAATCGGAGGCGGTCGGTCAAGCAGTCGCTCCAGACAACGACCTGGTGGTCGTGGACGATCTGGCGGTGGCAGAGGAGGAAACGGACGCTCAAAACGAAGATATTAAAAATCACCCCCAGTTTACAAGGGTGATTTTTTGTCCATGATTAAATTCCGGTGTCTCCAGACTCCCCAGTGTCGCCCGTATCTGTACCTGGCTCTGTAGGCACATGCATTATGGAATAAGAGATTGGTTTCTCGGGATCAATCGTTGAATTTACAAAGGGTGTTTTCATTCCTTCTTTTATAAAGTCAGTTACTGAGCCATCCTGTGTATATCCCTCAACAGTGTCTGGATTTGCAAATTCCGAATATGTATCCAAGCCACCGGCTACAACACATCCCTCTGTGATTTCAGCTGAAAAAGTTACCGTTAACTCTTTGGCATCATCTGGCACCAAAATCATATCACCAAATTGATGAACGTAAGCGCCAGTATTTGGTGGGATATAGAATTTTGTGCCTGGCTCAATTATCATTAGATATTTCCCCCAATAATCTCCATCGCTTCCAGTACCATCAGAAAGTAATTGTACGCCATTGATGCCACAAGACAGAAGTTTCTTTTCATCTGCAGTTGAGGTATAGCTAAGCTCTAAACGAGTAATCGTTACAGTACAACCATCTGTTCCGGTATTCGCAACCGCCATCCAGGCTACTGCAGCTGGATTATATTCAGAATATCCTAACCATTGTTGCTGTCCGCATTCCTCGGGAGCATGGTCGGGCTTAACACCACAGTCTGGCGGGTGAATATCAGCCACTTGCTCTGGCGGAATATACTCTGTATTTGGATCAAAATATGGAGCCAGGTCACATTCAATCCCGCCCACATCTGATGCTATTATTTCTGATGGGTCGTGCTGCTCAACTTCACCGGTATCACTCGTGTCGCTAGTATCAGTTCCGGTGTCATTTGTGTCACCTGTCTCTCCAGTATCCGATGTTTCTCCCGTGTCCCCGGTATCGATGCGACTGGTGTCTCCCGTGTCGTACGCAGCTGTATCTTCTGGACCACTATTTTTATCATTACTAATTTTTTCTCGATTGCAAGCACCCATTAAGAGAGCACTAGCAAGAACCACCCTAAGTCCATCTGGGGCGGAGCGCTCAAGTCTAATTTGTTTATTTGATTTTTCAGGAAATTGAGAAACTGTAACCGTCGTCGAACCATCTTCACCACTCATTTCCGTAACGCCGAGCTGGACATCGCCCGGTCTGATACCTTGCTCGCATGCTTTTTGCTGTAAATCAACTAGCAGATCTACAGGGCTTTCCGATGTTCCTTTAAGAATTTCACCCATCATTCTATTTACACCACCCTCTACTGCTCTGCGAACTTTTTCAAAAGAAATTGTTTGTTCTTTTTCAATCCCAGCGCCCTCGGCTGGATTTGAATTTTTTCGCTCGTTCATAACAAATGAAGTCATTTTAATGCCATAAGATTACCATAGTTGACGGAATCTTTGAACTGAGCTAGTATTAGCCATTACTAATTACAAGAACTCGAGATCATTATTTCGAAGGCTTGAGAATAATAAACGCCAATAAATGGCATAGAGATATGAAGAAGTTTAATGATCGTAAGAGTTCAGGAGGATATAGAAGCGATGACCGCAAGAGTCCACGGGATGGATCAGGGTCATGGGGACGAGGAGGAGATAGAGACAGTCGCGATAGCAGAGATAGTCGAGACGATAGGCCACAAATGCACAGTGCTGTTTGTAGTGATTGTGATAAAAGATGCGAAGTTCCATTTAAACCAAATGGACGAAAGCCGGTTCTTTGCAGTGATTGTTTCGAAGGCGGAGACGGTGCTAGATCATCATTCAGCAAACCTCGAGATCGAGCTCCAAAGAGTGATGGAAATTTCGAGATTGTAAAACAGTTGAAGGGCTTAAACGAAAAAATGGATAAGTTGATTCGTTTGTTAACAGAATTTGATGAAATAGAAGAAGATGAATCAGATGATGAAGAATTCGTTATTGAGGACAAAGAAGAAAGTGATGAAGAATAATCAAGGAAAACAAAACCACCCGCGAAAGCGGGTGGTTTTTATAACTGTGTTAAGCGCGGGCTACATTGATTGCACGAGGACCCTTTTCAGAATCTTCAGTATCAAATGTAACTGCATCGCCTTCACGAAGTTCATCGAATCCTACATCAACTAATGAAGATGAGTGAAAGAACAAATCTTTCTCTTCGCCTTCGATAGCGATGAATCCGAATCCCTTGTCAGTCAATCGTTTGATTGTACCGTTCATAAGTTTTGGTTAGTGAATTAGCCGCAAATTAGCCTCTGTAGGAAATTCGACGGAAATCCACTTTGAGTACTTTTGCTTGGCAAAATCATACATCAGAATAGGTATTTTGTCAATATATCTGTGCAAGAAAAGCCACAATGCTCGCTTTTTTTCAATATATGTGATATCTTACTGCCTCGTATGGCACAAGGTAATGTAATAATCAGATTTGAAGATGTGAAGTTTGGCTACAGTAGCGACAAGCTTATTTTAGACGAAGCTAATTTTTCTGTTCGTGAAGACGCAAAATTGACTTTGATGGGACAAAATGGCGCTGGAAAAAGTACGATTTTTAAGCTAATTACAGGTGAGCTAAAATCAGATAAAGGCATTGTTCATCTTTTACCAAATATCTCAATTGCAACTGCCAAACAAGTGATGGCGCGTGAGCATTTAACGGAAAATGTTCGTGAATATTTTACTCATGCTTTTGAAGAAACACCAAGAAATTTAGATAAAAAAATTACTGATGTGCTTAGTGTTGTAAACCTACTGGCACCGCTCGACAAGGCGATTGGTGAGTTTTCCGGTGGGCAGCAAGCCAGATTACTTCTTGCTTTTGCACTTATTCAAGAACCGGATATTTTACTACTTGATGAGCCGACAAATAATTTGGATAGCGATGGAATCGATCACCTAACGGCTTTTTTAATCATGTATCCAAAAACAGTTTTAGTGATTTCCCATGATGCTGATTTCTTAAACTGCTTTACAGAAGGCGTTTTGCATCTTGATGTTTACACCGGCAAGGTTGATAAATACGAAGGTAATTATACTGATGTTGTAGAAGATATTGCCGCTCGTGTAGAGCGAGATCGCGCAAAAAATGCTCAACTTTTAAAAACCATTCAGGACAGAAAAGATAAAGTTAACTTCTTTGCTCACAAAGGTGGAAAAATGAGAAAGCTGGCCAGTAAGCTAAAAGATGAAGTTGCCGAGGCTGAGGAAAACATGGTTGATGTTCGTCGTGATGACAGAACAATAGGGGACTTTAAAATACCGGCCCAAGAATTTCCGTTTCCAATATTAAAGCTAACTGAAATAAAAGTTATTTTAAATCACGAGCCACATATAGCGCAAATCGATCTTACTTTAAGAAAGAAAAATCATTTATTGATTGCTGGGCCAAATGGAATTGGAAAAAGTACCTTACTTAGAACACTCGCCAGTGGTGAAAGTGAAGGAGCTGTAATTACAGATGAAGTAAAAGTTGGATATTATAAACAGGATTTTTCTGGACTTGATTTTGAACAAACTGCTTACGAGTCATTGGCTTCGATGATGGATGTTCCGGATAATGAAGAAATCAGACGAACAGGGGCTAAGTTCTTGTTGAACGGTGATGTGCTGGCAACAAAAGTTGGAGCGCTCTCTGAAGGTCAAAAAGGATTACTTTGTTATGCTCGGTTCGTACTGCAAAAACCAGGACTTCTTATTATGGACGAGCCTACAAATCACATAAACTTCAGACATATCCCGGTTATTGCCAAGGCGTTAAATGACTATGATGGATGTTTAATAGTGGTTAGCCATGCTCAGGACTTTGTTCGCGAAATCAGGTTTGATGAAAAACTAGATTTGGCAACACTTATAAAATAACTAGTTTTAATTTTTTCGTAATTTTTCAATTTCCTCGGAGTTTTTTATCCAGTCTTTTTCAATTCTTGCTAATTCTTCTGTTACTTCATCTAGCCTTTTAGCTCTTGGAGGTGAGTAGTCTGTTGGATTTTCAAAAAAGAATTTTAGTATTTCACTTTTTTCAGATTCAAGTGACTCAATATTTGCGTCAAGTCGTTTTATTGATTTTTGTAGTTTTTTAATGCGTGTATATATTTCCTGGCGCTTATTGTGAGTGTCAGTTTTTAAATCATTTATTGTTGAGCCAGAAAATTCCAAATCTTTAGAATCATCTTCCATCTGGATAGCTAAGTCTTCAATATACTCATCATAATTTCCAAGATATTCTTTAACTATTCCATCGCGTACCTCAAGTATTCGGTCCACAAGAGCGCTAACAAAGGTTCGCGAATGTGAAACAAAGATTACAGCACCGCCATAGTCTTTGAGTGCCAGTGATAAGCAATCAGATGTCTCGACATCTAAATGGTTTGTTGGCTCGTCAAGAACCAAAACATTATGCATTTTAAGCAGAATACCGGCGAGCGCCAGTCGTGCTCGTTCGCCACCGGACAACATAGAAACTTTTTTATCTAAATCATCACCGCGGAATAAAAAATTTCCAGCCATCATTAGAATTTGTTCTGCAGATATTGATCCGGGTGCATTATTTGTTAAATGTTCCAGAACGGTTTCATTCTCATTTAATGATTCGCTTGTTAGTTGATCATAATAACCAACGCTAGCATGTTTCCACCATTTTACAGCTCCTTCTAATGGTTTAATGTTGCCCACCAGATTTTTAAGTAGGGTAGATTTGCCTCTTCCGTTTTCACCAACAATTACTATTTTTTCACCACGATTAATACTAAGCGTAATGTCTTTTGTAATTATATTTTTTCCATAACAAATCGCAAGATCCTCTACACGCAAAACAACGTCGGCGTGTGTTGGTTTGGTGGCAATCGTAATACGCGTTGTTGAAAGATCAGCATTTATTTTTGTAATTTTTGATCGAAGTTTGGAAATGTGTTTTATTTTACTTTGGGCGCGTGTTGCTAGATTCGCCTTGTAACGAAAACGATCAACAAATTGTTGATGACGCTTCATTTCTTTTAAAAGCTTTTTATTAGTTTTGCGCGAAAATTCTACCTGCTCCGCTTTCCATTCTAAGAATTCTTCAACTTTGCCGTCATATATTGTTAACTCTTCTCGTTCAATTTCATAAACTATCTCGCAGGTATTTTGTAAAAAGGTGCGATCATGGGCAACTAATATAAAACTACCTCGGTACTGCGCTAAAACATTTTCGAGCAAAAGTATTGTTTGTAAGTCCAAATAGTTAACAGGCTCATCTAAAAATAGCAGGTTAGGGTCCTGTAAGAACCTTGCCACCAACTTAATTCTCATTTGATATCCGCCTGATAGTTGGGAGGGAGCTTTTTCAAGATGTTCGGCATGTAAACCAAACTTTGAACCAAGCTTTTGAACTTCCCAATACGGCTTACCGCTGACATCCTCTAAATATTTAAGTGCTGTTTTGTCATTTGGAAGCACTTCATTTTGATGAATAACACCTATCCGTGTCCAAGCGAAAGTATTCACCTGGCCATCATCTTGCTCAATTTGATTAAGAAGAATTTTTAGTAAAGTTGATTTTCCGGCACCATTACGGCCGATAAGCGCAATTTTATTTCCATTTGAAACTTGAAAAGACAGGTTATTTAAGACAACTTGTTTACCGAATGTTTTATAAATATTTTTTGCTTCAAGCAACGGCTTTGGCATAATCCTAAGAATCTATCAAAATATATCAATGAGTGCAATGAAAAATAGCCTTTCGGCTATTTTTTCTTCATGTCTTTTTTTTTTGGTTTTTTGACGTTCTTTCTGGAATTTAATCCCTTGGCCATATGTAGTGTTAAAAATTAATATGATATAATCATTTTATAACATTTTTAAAAAATATGAAATACCAAAAACTTTTTGCTGCTATACTTGTGCTTGGACTACTTTCTCCAGTTACAATTATCGCCTTAGATCTTTTTGAAATAGTTAGTTCATCAGAAAACGACATGACCGCTGCCTCCTTTGTTTATATTCCACTGATATTCTTTGGTCTGGCCGGACTTTTGTTATCAAAACGATTTTTAAAAAAATACTCGAAAGCTTTTTCTTGTCAGTTTTCTTTACGGACTTTTAAGTTTCTTTCTTTTGATACTTTTTTACGGAATAATTTGGCCAATGCTTTAAAAAGCAGGCTAGCTGACATGTCTTGATGATATTTGGCTTGTGTGTTATAGTCTCGTCGCGTAATTGAATATTCTGGGGTAGCTCCCCACTTCGCCCTTCGATTAACTCAGGGCTTCGTGTGGGCAAGCGGCGGCCAAGCCGCTTCGCTACCTCGAAAAAAATTCCGGGGTAGCTCAGCGGCAGAGCAGCTGACTGTTAATCAGCGGGTCGTGGGTTCGAATCCCACCCCCGGAGCCAATAAGACTCGAACTTGAAAAGGTTCGAGTCTTGTTTCATACTAGTAATAAAATCAGTTTTGGATCATCTAAAACATTGTAATTATGGAAAATCAAACTCCGCAGAGTCCAGCTCTGCCAAAGTATCTGATGCTGCTCCTTGTGGTATCGGTACTCCTATCACTCATAGCTGTTCTTTTGAGTGTCTTTTCTTTGATTAGGCCAATAGAGCAAACGAATGACCAGTCGTCTACTAATGTAGTTGCTTTTGAAGAAGACGTTGAGTGTAGCGACGCAATCACATGCAGTGGCGATTTTGTTTGCGATGATGGACAATGTGTTGGTCTTGCCGAATGTGTATCCGATGATGATTGTGGATTGGGGAACTGCTACAAAGGGTTGTGCCAACAAACAGAGCTGACCACAGGCTATTCAACATATAAAAATGCCGAGCTAGGCATTAGCTTTGAATACCCAGCAGCTTACAGGGTTTCCGAAGATTACGAATTCGAAAGCTTTGATCAAGGCGAGCTACTGAGAGTCCGTCTCTTTGACGAGGAAAATAATTTGCTTTTTCAAGCATTGGCTACGTCTTCTGACTATGCAGTTGGAGTTTCCGAAGGTTGTTGTTACTACTTTTCAGGTTCAATTGACATGAACATGCCGATTGAAGACATTAAGTATTGGGTCGACGATGAACTGCGAGAGACATTCGTTCCATACAGAGCTGACGTTGGAGGCCTTTATGGTTATGGGTTCTTCTACACAACGGACTACGTAACAACAAATGTTGTTGCCGCTCATATAGTTCCTATTGATCACGAAGTGTATAGCAATGTGTTTTTTACAAGCGGGTGGTTGTGGTCGGAAGAAGGAACGTACTCTGACAAAATTGATGATGTACGTGAGATCTTTGATTTGAGCGATTTGAAAATCAGCGAAGATCTTTACCCTGAATTGGATAGTGAACGACAAGAGATTTACCACAACATCATCAGTAGTATCCTCTGGGAGTAGGTCATGATATGGGTTACTTACTCTTACTTATATTTTTTCCACTTCCTGCGTTTCTGCTGCATCTTTTTCTTGTTTACAAGAAAAATTACAAAATCAATTGGGTATTGCTGTGGCCATTGATGGTTGGTGTTTTTGCTGGACTGATCTATGGAGCTGCAGAAGGAACATCTAATGCTCCGGCTGCAATTGCTACGGGTTTTCTGATGATTCTTTTTGTGCAATGGGTATTGATGCTTGTTACGGTTTTCGTTCTTCGTTTGAAAAAACGTTGCTCTACAACGTGTCTGCTACTTGTCTTTGCTCTGACTGCAAGCTCATTTTTGGTATTGAGGATTCTTGACATGACGTTCATTACAACAAGCAAAATGGGAGAAAAAGGTAATGCCTGGTATTACAGTAAATACCCTGATTGGCGTATTCTTGATTGAAGATGTTTAACTATGTCGTAAACTGAACCATCATCCTCTTATGAATAAAGACCAACAACAACTCATTCAATATGATTCAAACTGGAAGGTGCAGTTTGAGGAAGGGAAACAACTATTGCGAAATATTTTTGGTGATTCTGCGATCGAAATTGAACACATTGGCAGTACGGCTGTCGAGGGATTGGCAGCAAAACCAATCGTTGATCTTGCTGTCATAATCTCTGATCATACCGACGCAGATAGATTTGCCGTTGTACTCGAACAAATCGGATACAGATTTCACTCAAAAAGCACGGAACGTCACTTTTACCAGAAGAGAGAGAGCCAATGTCATTCAACTTATCGGTTGCCTACGCTGACAGAGGTGGGTTCTGTTTCGAGATCACTTGCGGTCGCATCCTGATGTGCGTGACGAATACGCCGCTTTGAAAAAAGATTTGATTGAAAAATACCCAGATGGTGTAGGTGAATACTCCGAGGGAAAAACAGAGTTTGTACAAAAAGTTCTTGATCTTGCAGGTTGGAAAGAGGGAAACACGTATAACGAGTGAAAGTCTACGTCGTAAACTGCACCATCATCGGTTTCAACTCCGACCACTTCGCTGTTCTTAATGCGTTCAGTAGCGGGAGCCAGCAAAAGACATCTGTTTTACCCACCTTCGCTCCTTCGGAGCTTCGGTTGAGTAGGTTGGTATTTTTTGTTTGACCTAATTATATTTTAAAATCGTGGTAAAATATTACCATATGAAGGATGTCAAAAAGATTGTCCGGCAAAGATATAGACAAATAGCAAAGTCATGTGGTAGCTCTTGTTGCTCCAAAAAAGTCGCCTCGGAGATTGGATATGAACAGGATGATGCTCAGCTTCTACAAGATTCAAACCTGGGTCTTGGATGTGGTAACCCAACAGCCAAAAAATTAGAGACGCAGGATTCTTAATTGAGATAAAAGAAGAAAATAAACAGATAAGTAAACAACAATATAACGGGATTGATCTGGAAAGTTTGTCAATTAAAGCAATAAAATAATTTGGAAAAAATTAAATAAAATTTATTTGATATGTATATAGAAAGTGGTCAGAAAGTCGCCAACGAAGAACTGGCAGGTCGTGATAGTTTACCTTTTAGCATTCTTTCGAAATCTTACAGAAACATGGAAGATAGACCGCGTCTATTGGTAATTGAGGAGATGTTAAAAGCTGCCGATGATATACCGACTGATCAACTAACATTCTCTGAAATAGAAAAACGACTTTCGAAAGTTAAAATGTCGGCTGAGAAAAGAAGTTTAATACCGGAAATTATCGAAGAGCTTCGAACTGCTGCTTCTCAAGGAGCGACTGAATTACGACCGGAACGGCCTTTCCGGAATATCTTCTGCCGATCAACCCGAAATAATGGAAATCGTTGACGAATTACATAAAAGACTTTCAAAGTCAATTGTTTACAATATTCAATAATGAAAAATACTAATACTACAAAATAGATTGGCTGATAGAAAACTACGGCCTCTTGATTTTAATTGTTCTCCTATTTTGTTTCAGGATCATTAGTAATATATCCTGTGCTAATTTAATCGGAGGATTTATTTGTGGCTGAAAAATATTTAAAACTGATATACTATAACCAGTTAATTTAGGGGAATGTATAAAATCTGCCACCTGAAAACTGCTCTTTCTATGTAAGTTAAGCCATAATTCTGTCATGGTTG
>PFJC01000012.1 GCA_002782865.1 Candidatus Uhrbacteria bacterium CG_4_10_14_3_um_filter_41_21 | reverse complement strand
AAACTATGAGCGAACAAATAAAACCAAGCAAAAAAATCTCAGTAGGCTTAATCCTAAGCTGGGTATTCGGAGCTCTTTTTGCTTTAACCGGAATTATTTCTGTTTTTTCAGAGCCAATACCAGGCTTAGTCATGTTAATCATGGCGGCTGTTCTTCTTCCGCCTGTTACAAAGCTGGTAGATCAAAAATGGAAGTTTCATCTTTCGGGTGGCATGAAAATTGTCGTCATCATTATCGGTTTTATAATCTTTGGTGCAACTATTGATACTTCGAATGTTTCTACTACGCAACAAACTGAACCACAAAAAGAAGAACAACAGGATACTCAAAATGAAGAAGTAGCTGATGAAACAGTTACAAATGAACCAGTTAACGAAGAACAGCCCAAAACTGAAACCAACGAACAAGTCGCTAACGAGGAAAAAACAGAAACAACTCCTACGCCCGATGAAACACCTAAGGAAGAACCAGAACCAACCAAAGAAGCAAGTGTTCCAGCCGAGTATAAATCAGCTTTAGCAAAGGCTGACAGTTATGCTAATGATCAACATATGTCCAAAAAAGGACTGTATGATCAGCTAACCTCTGAATACGGCGAACAGTTCTCAAAAGAAGCAGCCCAATATGCAGTTGATAATGTTAAAACTGACTGGAAGGCGAACGCACTAGCTAAAGCAGCTTCATATGCTAATGATCAGCATATGTCAAAGAAAGGCGTATACGATCAACTTGTTTCCGATTATGGTGAGCAATTCACAGAAGCAGAAGCACAGTATGCGGTTGATAATGTAACAGCTGACTGGAATGCAAATGCTCTCGCCAAAGCAAAAAGCTACCAAGATAGCCAGAATATGTCGCCTGCCGCTATTCACGACCAACTAACCTCTGAATATGGAGAGCAATTTACGAAAGCTGAGGCAGATTACGCCATCCAACACCTTAATGACTAGTACATTGAACAAGGATAAAAAGTGCCAAAATTGAATTAAATTTTTTTCACAAAAGAGAACTCAAGGGGACGCTGCGCTTTCGCTCCACTCCGTTCCGCTCACCCTCGCACAACACAGCGTATGCGGTTCGGGGCTCGGCTCGCCCCTCTCCCATATTTTTGCTCCCGTTGGTCGCAAAAACATCGCATACGCTGGAACGTTATATGAAATTGAGTTTTG
>PFJC01000041.1 GCA_002782865.1 Candidatus Uhrbacteria bacterium CG_4_10_14_3_um_filter_41_21 | reverse complement strand
CTCCAGTTGAAATGACATTGCCGTTGGCATCATAAGTCCAGATATCCAATCCGATTGTGATGAGAGCGTAGAATTGTTAAAAATCTTATTTATAGATCTGACCTTATTTTTATTGATTAATCTACAATGTCGATTTTGATAATATCATCTGCCAACGCTTTGTATTTATTTTTGTCTCCTGCGGTTTCCTCATCAAAACGATCGACAAACATTTGATAAATCGATTTCTCTAAATCGCCAGGAGCATCGCGTAAAATACGTGCAATTTGTAAAGCCTCCCAATCATATTCATCAGTAGGTGCACCACCAGCTAACAATCCCATAGGATCATGCTTATTTATAATCTCATGAATCAATTCTATTTTGTCTATCATAAGTTATTGAATATTACTAATTATTTTAGATATTGTGTTGTTAAATTGTTCTTTTCCATAAGTAGTTACTACTCTCCCAGCTCTATTTAAAACTACCCCGGCTTGTTGCGTTACTCGAAGAACTGTTCCGCTACTTTGCTCAATTGTTACCAAAGGATTTCTAGCCGCATTAAGAATAGCACTTGTGGGAACGGATCTGGAAATCTTCTGACTCAATCCATGCCTAGTGTAGCCAGTAATTGTCTGACCCGTGTTTTCAACTATAGTCCCCAATTTTCCAAGATTAGAACCAATATCAAGAGATTCGCCTACTAAAGGAGCCACCCTGCTAGCGCCGGAAACACTTGCACTTAGTCCCATTATCGCACCGTTAAAGGCGGCAGCGACACCTGAAGCTCCCGTGCCTAAAGCTACCTGATAGCCAGTATTTGCAACCGTTTTAACAGAGACCCCTTCTGTTGCCATCTGCTGACCAGCTGCCCCAACATTATCTATAGCCTTACCGTATGTGCCAAAAGTCATCAGATTACCAAAAAACTTTTCTACACTTAATGCTTTGTTAGCAAAACTATTAATCTGCGCTAATGATGGCCATTCTCCATCTGGATCTACATAGTTTATCGGATTGTTTCTAGAATAACTATACGCATTTTGCATCTGCGGATCTTTCAAAAGTATAGCAGACGAGAAAGCCTGCGCAATTGGGTCGCGACTCAAGAATCTAGCACTGGCAGTACTCAAATACCTCGCTTCGAAGTACATCAAACCGCTCTCTTTGTCCCGTTCTTTGTTGGTGTAATCAAATCTGTCATCTGAACCTGTTCCTTGTGTTTCATTGACTCTTTCGTTTCCGAACGGATAATAATCCAGAGCTGTTGTCCAAGCGCTGGAGCTATCGCAATTCTAACAACACCGACTTTAAAATAAATCTAAATAACTATCGCCCAGCTTGCCAAATTTAGACTCATAATTTAATAATTCACTTTTTAAAAAATCAAAATCAAATTTTTCAGCATTTCCTAAAGCGCTTGGAATATTATGCAAAATATTCGCCAAAACATTTACTTGTTTGCAAGAACACTTATTCGCAGACACCGATAGCACGCGAATTTCCAATATACCCTTTCTTAATATTTCTATTAATATTGATTCGTTCATAAGATATAGTTAAATAAAAATTATTTTACATCAATCTGATCCCAAGTGGTGCCACGAAGACCGCCTTGACCCATTTGGACAGTAGGCACATCAACTCCTGCCATTTCGCCACCAATATACCTATGATGACCATCCAAAATATAATTAGTTCCATTATTATTCAATGTTTCAATTGGATCAACCCGCCCACCATTTTTTAATATATCACTGTAATATTTAGCAGTGTCTGAATTAATCCAATCTTGAGTTGGTTGCAGCGCTGAGCTTCCCTTACTATTAAGTCTAGAAACTGCACCACTAACAGACGCCTCTTCCTCAGCAATAATCTGAGCTGATCTTTGAGTGTCATAGGTTACTATTCCTGTCGCAAGCGCTGCTTCTCCAATTGCAACACCTGTCATAAACGCTCCACCAGCAGCGGCTGCTGTTCCGACAATTATTGATCCTGCAGTGTTTGCAACTGTAGACACAGAAACGCCTTCATTAACCATCTTTTGGTTAGCACTGCCCATCATTGTCTTGGCAACACCCCAGCCACCTAACGAAATTACATTGGCCACGGCATTAGCAGTGTTGTCTATTTTCTGTAGTACGGAAAAAAATGAATTTCCACTCGGATCATACAAGCTAATCGGATTATTTCTAGCGTAAGCATATTTATTCAAACTCTGCGGATCTGAATAATCACCTCCCCAAGAGTCCTTGCTTAAAAATCTTCCCGAGTCTGTGCTCAAATACCTCGCCTCAAAATACATCAAATCAGACTCCTCATCTCTTTCCTTATTAGTAAACGAATATCTATTATCTAACTCCGTTCCAGTTGAAGCGTTTACTCTTTCTTCACCAAACGGATAATAATCCAGAGCTGTTGTCCAAGCACCAGATGAGTCTGTTGTTACCGCTACGCTGCCAAGATGATCGACATGAATCCATTCATACTCGGTTGAAGTTCCATCGTCTTTGGCTTCGAAAACAGGATTACCTAAAAGCGAAAT
>PFJC01000058.1 GCA_002782865.1 Candidatus Uhrbacteria bacterium CG_4_10_14_3_um_filter_41_21 | reverse complement strand
AAGGTTACCGAAACCCTCTCGGATAGATCATAATTCGGTTACCGTGGTTGCATATGAATATGGCAACCAAACAAAGCATTTTTGAAGAACATTTAAAGGAGTGGTTAGCTGCTCGAAGAAACAAGAAGAAACGAGGAGAAATCATTGAACATATTGTATTTACTGCAAAAGTACATCGTAAGTCAGTCTCGCGTTCATTCAAACGTGTACAGATGAGGGATCCTTTGAAAGAGGAGCGGCGTGGTCGCAAGACGTACTACACACCGGATGTTCTTGCCGCACTCACAGATGTCTGGGAAGCGGGAAGTCGTGTATGCGGTGAACTGTTGCATCCGCAGATTCCCGAATATGTCGAAGTATTGAAACGAGACAAGATGTGGTCACACGGCGAAGAAGCAACAGGCAAACTCCTTAAAATGAGTGAATGCACCGTAAAACGAAAGACAGTGAAGCTTGCTGTAACTCACGGAGAAAACAGAGGACGTTCTTCTACAAATCCTTCTTCACTCAAAGCCATGATTCCAATCTTTAAAGGTCCATGGAAGGATTTGAGTCCGGGGAAAGGACAGCTCGACACAGTGGCTCATTGCGGAGACACCTTGCTTGGAGACTTCGTATTTACGCTAAATTACACGGATGCCGTGACCTATTGGACGATTATTCGAGCGCAATGGAATAAAGGACAATATGCGACTCTTGAAAACATAAAAGAGATTAAACGACGTCTTCCGTTTCCGCTTCTTATGATGCATCCTGACACGGGTGGCGAGTTCATTAACCATGTTGCGAAAAAATGGTTTGACGAGGAAGGAGTAGAATTCACGCGTTCCGAACCCGGAAAAAAGAACGACAACATGTTCGTGAAAGAACGAAACGGACACATCATTCGAAAATATATCGGCTATGCAAGACTCGATAACATCGATTGTCTTTCCGTTGTTCTTGAACTCTGTGACACGCTTGAATGTTATACCAATCACTGGAAGGCGGTGAAACGAATGGTGAGCAAAGAACGTGTCGGAGCAAAATATATTCGTAAATATGAAAAGAAAGCTTTGACGCCTTACAATCGCGTTCTTAAACGAGATGACATTTCAGACGAAGTTAAACAACAACTTCGAGAACAACATACGACACAAAACCCATTGGTTTTAAAACAACGAATTGATACACTTGTTTCAATGATTCTTAAA
Organism: Candidatus Uhrbacteria bacterium CG_4_10_14_3_um_filter_41_21; assembly: GCA_002782865.1. Taxonomy (GTDB): domain Bacteria; phylum Patescibacteriota; class Patescibacteriia; order UBA9934; family UBA9934; genus UM-FILTER-41-21. The sequence continues at coordinate 59 of PFJC01000058.1, read as the reverse complement.
CTGAATTCGCACCACGAGTAACCGATTCCCCGTCCACGATTTGGGTAACCGTTATTTAT
>PFJC01000013.1 GCA_002782865.1 Candidatus Uhrbacteria bacterium CG_4_10_14_3_um_filter_41_21 | reverse complement strand
GGCTTAACATTAATGGCGATCAATACACCGGGGCATGTTTAACTTGGTTCCCGGTTGATCAAATCGCCGGTGCGACTGATTTGTACGCTAAATATACAGAGGCAGGTTTTGTAGAGGACGCATATTATTGCAGTGAAATTCAAGTATATTCCAACCAGGGTACTTTTAAAGGCAAGTTAAATGACAATGAGTCTGCTACCTATACGCATGCTTTATATGCCGGATGCGAAAACTTTATTACCTGTCCCGATGATTACTGGGCTATTGCTGGCCTTGAGCTCAATCTGGATAACAACTGTGACGCTAGTTATTTATGCGTACCGATTGATTCTTTCCATACTTCTGACTCATCGTACACGGCGGGGAGTGATGTTGGTGAAGAGTGCGTGGTTTCCGACCTTTCAACATCATATACCGAAGGGACATCATTAGCTGGCAATACTGTTTATCTTTATGGAGAAGCCGATATCTCTAATTATACTGATTCGGTCAATAAATTTGATGATTGTGTTCGTTTCGGTGCTTCGGCAGTTAACATTTCCAGTTTTAGTGAAAGCGAAAGTTTTGATAGCCCTTATATTTGGGTTAATTATCAAGCTGAAATGACATACCGCGATGGTAGTAAGGAAGCGATTGGTGACACATATTCCTATTTGAAATATCCGGCTTGTAATGCCTTGGTTCAAGTAAGTTCGAGTGACGCAGCTTTTGCTTCCGCTCCATGGACAGATAGACTGTTTGGCTCTGCTTCTGAAAGCTATTCCGTTGATGTTGGGGACTTATCTTACACGGCAAATACATTGAATTTTCCATTCGGTGCCTCGGTATCTCCTGATTCATCTGATGGCCTATCGTATTTTTTCCAAAAAGTACTAGGCGGCCTTGGTGCCATTGATTGGTTGATGCCGGCGATTGTCCCATCTTGTATTGATGGAGTCACGCTTTATCCAACCGACGATGCTAGTAGCGATCCGACCACCTGCGCTTCGTACGAAGCCGGTTTCGGAAATGAAAAGGATACTGTTCAAGCCAGATCTTATGTTAACTGGACAAAAATTACTTCAGCCGGTATCTATGTCAGCGATTCAGTTGAAGATGTTGTGGGACGAATAAACAATTTGTTTGCAAATATTATTGGCGATTTCTCTTGGAGTTTCGGTTCCGGCGATTTTGAAGTCGGTTCTTATGGTGACTATGATGGCGCTTATGCTGATGATTATGATGCTGCCGATGTCCGCGCTACCGAAGGCACTCCGCCAACAGTTTGGGCGGTGGACACTGAAAACTGTGGTAGCAGGTACTGTGCCGA
>PFJC01000015.1 GCA_002782865.1 Candidatus Uhrbacteria bacterium CG_4_10_14_3_um_filter_41_21 | reverse complement strand
TTTTTTGTTCAGGCAGATATTCTTAGATTCAATCAAGTTCTAGATGGTTGGGAACTCTACGAAGTTAAGGCCACAAATGATGTAAAACGAATCGTGCCTCATCATCATGTAAATGATTTGGCATTTCAGAAAACTGTGATTGAAAATTCTGGAATCAAAATTGTAAAAGCCGGAGTCATTCATCTCAATGGTGAATATCGAAAATCTGGTCGGGTAAATTATGATGAGCTATTCGTGATTGTAGATCTTACCGATGAAGTTTTGGAAGCAATGCCAGGCGTGCAAGAGCAAATGGCTGATCTTAAAACATATCTTCACCTGCCAGAGGAAAAGGGTTGCGAATGTTTGTACCGCGGTCATAATGCTCAGTGCACAACCTTTAGATATTCAAATCCCCAGGTGCCAGAATATTCTGTTCATGACATCAATCGAATTGGTGCCAGCAAAAAGCTTTTTTACGATTGGATTGATCGAGGCATTTATAAAATTGACGATATTTATAATCCGGAAAAGCTAACGGGTGCCAAGAAGGCGCAGTATGATGCTTATATACTTGGTAAACCAGTGATTAATCACGAGGTAATAAAAGAAGCGTTGGATGAGCTGGTTTTTCCTTTGCAATTTTTCGACTACGAAGGTTACTCAAGTGCCATTCCTCGGTTTGACGGCTTTGGCGCTTATGAACAAGTGCCATTTCAGTACTCACTTCATACCTTGCATGAGGATGGAACACTTGAGCATAGAGAGTATTTGATTGTGGACCCTGCAAGTGATTTAACATTGCCTTTGATTGAACAAATGCGAAAAGACTTTGATGAAAACGGTTCTGTTATTTCTTGGTACAAGTCCTACGAATCTGAGCGCAATAACAAGCTGGCTGAAATCCATCCTGATCAAACTGATTTTCTAGAAGACATGAATGATAGGATGTTTGATTTATATGATATCTTTGCAAAAAATTATTACGTTGATGCTAGATTCAAAGGAAGCGCCAGCATAAAAAATGTTCTGCCAGTTTTGGTTCCTGAATTATCATATAAAACTTTAAAGGTCCAAAAGGGCGATCAGGCGGTTGAGCGCTGGGAAAAGATGATTGATCCCAAAACATCCCAGGAAGAAAAAGATCAGATTGCCAAAGATTTGCTTGAGTATTGTAAAATGGATACCTTCGCCATGGTTGAGATTTATCGGTTTTTGAAACAATTTTGAACATATGCAAATCACATCACCTGCTTTTGAGCAAAATGGGTGTATTCCTAAAAAATATTCCGGGCAAGGGGAGAATATAAATCCACCGCTTTTGTTTTCCGGTGTTCCAGCGGAAGCAAAGAGTCTCGTGCTCCTAGAACAAAGTCATGGAGATGAACAAGACATAGTCAGAAGTATAGAAGAAATAAACGCAACGCTCGACGAAGATTATGCTGCTACTAAGGAGGAACTAAAGGCGCTCGAGGCAAAGCAGGAAACACAGGCTAACGAAGAAGCAGCGTAAAAAAATGCCGGTAGTCAAAAATCCCCATTAGCGGGGGATTTTTGATAAAATGAAAACCGCCTCGACCCGAGGGCTTTGGCGGCAGTCCACTTTTTAAAGGTGGGTAGTTTCAATCCCCTCTGGGATAAGCAGCGAACTGCTCAAGAGAGCCGGGGCCCGGCTGGAAGCACGGCTTCCATGCTGACTAGCGTCAGCGCCGTGTCGAACCTCGCGATTTGACTACTCTCTGTAGGCTCCCTGAAGAGCCATACTCCAGCAATTTTATATAATAATATTCAAAATTTGTCAATACTCTGCCTATCAGGCACTATGACTTTATGCCTGAACTGCCGGAAGTGGAAACAATTAGGAGAGGACTACAAAAGGCGATCATTGGCAAAACGATTGATTTTGTTGAGATTAAAGACGGCAAGCCCTTACGAGGTGCCGAGGATTTTGAGGACCAAATTAAAGATCAGATAACTGATTCAATCGAGCGTGTAGGAAAATTACTTTTAATCAAATTTGAATCCGGACTATATTTAGCGATTCACTTGAAAATGACCGGTCAGCTAATTTATCAAGACAAAGAAAATGAGATTATCGGCGGACACGAAGTGCCGGGAGTCGATCAGAATAAATACACGCGCGTTATTTTTAATTTTACAGATAGATCAAAACTTTACTTTAACGATTTGCGTAAGTTTGGCTACATTGAGCTGATTGATGAAGAACAAAAAAACCGAGTTTGGGCAAAGTTTGGACCTGACCCAACTAATCCAGATTTTAGTTTGGAGATTTTTATAGATCAGATTAAGAACCGCAAGGCCTCAATCAAATCAATATTATTAAACCAACAACTAATCGCCGGTATTGGAAATATTTACGCAGACGAAGCTTGCTTTGCAGCAAAGATTCGACCGGATAGAGCGACTGACTCTTTAACATCAGATGAGTTGGGTCGCCTGTCGGCGGCGATTGTTGATATTTTAAACAAAGCTGTTGAAGTCGGCGGAACCACATTTAGAAATTATGTTGGTGCTGATGGTAAGCGCGGAAACTATTCAGATTTGCTCTGTGTTTACGGTCGCGCCGGGCTTGAGTGTTTAGTCTGTGGCTCAGAAATCCAAAAACAAAAAACCGCCGGCCGAGGCACTCATTATTGCCCGGCATGCCAGAAATAAAAGACAAATAAGAGAGGCCGACAATCAATCAATTTTCTGCTATACTCGGGCCATGAAAAATTCATTTAAAAATCAAATCGCGTTTGGACTTTTTGTTGCTATTTTACTTACCCCGGTTATTATTTGGTTAACGCTCGAGCCGATTTCTGACCGTTTTGAGCATCTATGGCAAAGTATTGGTCAAATTAGTGGTCTTTTGGGAATTGTATTACTCAGTCTTAATTTGTTTTTAAGCGCCAGGTTAAGGCGATTTGAAAAGTTTTTGCCAGGCATTAATAAAATATATGAGTACCACCATCATATTGGCGGGACAGCTCTGATTCTGTTACTTTTACACCCCGTGTCGCTGGCATTAACATTTGCGTCCACATCTTTTTACCAGGCCTTTTTACTTTTTATTCCAGCCGATGCTGTGGCGCTGGCACTTGGTCAATATTCGCTCTACGGACTTTTAGCGCTTTTGATAATTACTTTTTACATCAATTTGCCATATGAATGGTGGCGGTTGTCCCACGCGCTATTGGGAGTTCCTCTTTTGCTTGGATCGCTACACATGCTCCTTATTCCAAGTGATGTTTCGCGCTCGCCGGCACTTAAATACTATTTATTAGTTTTGATTTTAGTTGGACTTAGCAGCTACTTGTATCGAACTGTTTTTGGTTCTTGGTTAGTAAAAAGATATAAGTATGAGATTACAGAGGTTCAGACTTTTGGATCAATAACCGAGATAACAGCTAAACCTGTTGCTGAGGCAATGCCTTATTTAGCCGGTCAGTACGCTTTTTTGCAAATTCCAAATCTTGGATTTTCTTTTGAAACTCATCCATTTTCAGTCAGCTCTGCGCCTACAAAAGAAGGCACAGTTAGGTTCAGTATTAAGAATTCAGGCGATTTTACTAGTCAATTGAAAGATTTAGCAGTCGGCACTCGTGTTAAACTAGAAGGTGGATACGGCGTTTTCACAGCCGAGCAGTGCATTCGTTCACGCCAGGTTTGGATAGCGGGCGGAATTGGAATCACTCCATTTTTGGCTCTAGCCGGGGAATTGAACGGCGAAACCGTGGATTTGTTTTATTGCGTTAATACAAGGAGTGAAGCAGTGTACGAAGAAGGTCTGTTGGCCTTAAAAAAATCTGGAAAAAATATCAATGTTCATCTATTTTGCTCTGATAAAGATGGCAGGATTACAGCTGACTATATTGCTAAATCAGTGGCTGATATTCAAAAAACAGATATTTTTGTTTGCGGTCCGCCAGCAATGATGACAGCGCTTAAAAATCAATTTAAAGATTTGGGGATATCAAAAGCAAACATTCATTCCGAAGAATTTTCATTTTCTTAATATGACAAGATACCTGGTTACAATAGCGATTTTGCTTTCACTAACAGCGGTTGGCTATTTTGGAATCGGGTCATTATTGCAGACTTCGGCATCATCGCTTTCAGATTCAGTTGTTGATATAGCTTTCACTTTGGATGAAATTGCAAAACACAGCTCAATCAATGATTGCTATCTACTAGTAAATAATAATGTATACGATGTAACAAGGTATTCAGGATCGCATCCAGGAGGAGCGATGAATATTTCAAATCAATGTGGCCAGGATTCGAGTTCGATCTTTAAACAAATTCATTCCAATCTCGCCTGGGATTTGTTGGCTAACTACAAGATAGGAACGCTTGCTAAATAAGTTTAAAAATAAATATAAGCTTCGGTCTAAACCGGGGTTTTTGTTATAATAATGTTATATGAAAACAAAAAATATTTCTTACCCAAAACTTTTAGCTTCGATTTTTATTTGCGAAGCAGTCGGGATTCTTGGTTCCGTTTTTACAACTCCAAGCATTGGGGAATGGTATGCAACACTGGCGCGACCTGCGTTTTCGCCGCCAAACTGGATATTCGCACCGGTTTGGACAACTCTTTTTGCGTTAATGGGCGTGGCAGTTTATTTAATTTGGCAAAAGGGATTTAAAAAAGATGGTGTTAAAACCGCGTTAGTCGTTTTTGATGTTCAGCTTTTTCTTAACTTACTTTAGTCTATTTTGTTCTTTGGATTGCACCGCCCAGATTTAGCTTTTTTTTGACATTATTGCTTTATGGCTCGCAATACTTTTTTCAATGATTCTATTTTTCAGAATTTCCAGGCCAGCCGGGTGGCTGCTTGTGCCATACTTGGTTTGGATAACTTTTGCTAGCTATTCGAATCTAATGTTTTGGATTTTAAATTAAATGCAGAACCGCCCCGGTGCATGGCGCGCGGGGCGGTAGGGGGCGAAGTCTCACCGGTAGTAGGCAGTGATGGTGACAGGTACGCCCATGATCTGGACGCTCTTCGTTGCAGGATTGGCGCCGGTCACAGCGATGTTGTCCATCACCTTGGAATAAGCGTTCATCTCTACGCCTTCCATTGTGACAACATCGTCGCGCGACACCGTGACCGTGACGCGGCTTGTCTGCTGGTCGATCGAGATGTGGAGGACGCTCTTGGACTGCCTGCTCGCGTCGCTCCAAACGACATTCACGTTTTCATCCGAGTCGATGATGAGTTCTCCTTCTTCATTCTCGATCTTCACGAAAATTGATTTCGGCGCGAGAGCGCGCCTGGCAGCTCCGATCATGATTCCCTCCAGGGGTGGATTGGGACGCAATTTCACCATTATTCCCGTCTTTTGTCAATTATTATGGTAAAATACTTTTATAAAAATAATTAATTTCACCGGGTTACCACCTTCGCTTGTCAGGATTTACGACTACGGCGGTAACCCGGTTGCACACGAATATGTCAGACTATTACAATCCAAATCGTAGCGCCGACTGGAATTACGGTGGGCGCAAATGGAAACTTTCTCGTTCAAAAATCGATTTATTTAAAGAATGCCCGCGTTGTTTTTATTTAGATAATAAACTAGGCACTAAGCGTCCGCCGGGATATCCATTTAACTTAAATACTGCTGTGGACACGCTGTTAAAAAAAGAATTTGATCTTCATCGCGCTAGTGGTGAGCAACATCCACTGCAAGAAGAGTACGGCATTAGCGCTGTGCCAATTGACCACGCAAAACTTAATATTTGGCGCGAGAATTTTGAAGGCGTGCAGTGTTTGCATACGCCAACCGGTATGACTATCAGCGGAGCAATTGATGATTTGTGGTTTGATCCGGATAGCGAAGAATATATTGTGGTGGATTATAAAGCCACGGCCAAAGAGGAACAAGTCAAGACGCTCGATAAGGAGTGGCAAGACAGTTATAAGCGCCAAATGGATATTTACCAATGGTTGCTCCGCCAAAACGGATTGAAAGTTTCCAATACCAGTTACTTTGTTTATTGCACCGGCCGAACAGACAGCAAGGCATTTGATGGAAAATTAGAATTTGATATCTCTTTGGTTCCATATGAAGGAAATGATGATTGGGTTGAGCCGATTATTAACGAAATTAAAACCGTGCTTGAGTCTGATCAGATTCCGGCATCGAAAAGTAATTGTGATTATTGTCGGCACCGTGAGGCGGTGAATCAACATCTGAGCTAGATTGACAATATTTGCTTTTAGTACTAATATGTCGCCAGTTATGAAATTGAACGCAAATAAATTAATGCATCATTATACCTTCTCCAGAGGGTAGGTGATTGATTGCGTTTTTAAAAAGATTGCAAAAACCTGCCTTTGGGCAGGTTTTTTGATTATATAAAAAATATGAAAAATAAAACATTGTTTATCGGAGCTACTCATGGCAACGAGCCAATTGGCGTTAATGTTCTCAAAAAGATTGAGAAAAAGCTTAAGATTGATTGGACAATTGGAAATCCAAAAGCATTAGAATTAGGTCAGCGAAAGTATCAAGCCGATTTAAACAGAAGTGCTCCTGGCGACAAAAATTCTGATATTTATGAATCTAGACGGGCAGCTGAGATTATATGTTGGGCCAAAGATTATAAATATGTTATCGATCTTCACGGTTCTAAGCGTGATTTTGGTGCTTTTGTAATTATCACTCGACTAACACAAGAAACTTTGTTTTTAGCGAGCATGATTGATGTTGGCCGTATCGTTTATATTCCGTCTTTTTGCAAAGAGTTAGAAGGGCCGATAAGCGAATATATGGATTGTGCGATCGAGATTGAGTGTGGGGATAGTGGTTCAAATAAATCAGAGCTAGAGCTCGAAAGAATCTTATCTAATTTTCTCAAGAAGAAAGATACATGGACAGAGATTGATATGAAAGCAAAATTGAGTAAGATGGAAATTTTTGAGATCTATGATTTTAAGCGCAAGTTACCAGGGATAGAAATTGATGACTTTAAACCAACGATGATTGATAATGAAAAGTTTTATCCAATTTTTGTTAGCTCCTACAAAGATAATTATTCCATCGCCTATTTTAAAATGAAAAAAATCCAAGATATTTTTAAACATAAGCAGCTGCGTTAGTAGTTGCTGATTGGGATTGTCGACAGTCAGGAGCTACTTACGGCTCCAAAACGAGGTGATAATGTCCAGCGTGAAAATTCGTGAATTCAATCTTTCCATCGACGGGCCTGAAACGGCAAAGCTCTATCGGGCCTGCTTTTATGAAAATCCTTGGTATGAGAAGTTCGCTGAAGGCGAGATCGAGGCTATGTTCACTGAGATGATGTCTTACCGTGGCCTTTCGTGTCTAGTGGCTGAAAATGCTGGTCAGATCGTCGGCGGTACGGCTGGGTTCGATCTTTCCTGTAAGAAGGATGTTCTTGATCTTCTTGATCAGGAAATTAGCCATGTTTTTTATATGGCTGAGCTCTTTGTCAGCTCAAACTATCGTAGAGCTGGAATCGCTGAGGCGTTGGTCAGGGCTCGTTTTGATTGGGCTCGGATTCTTGGATATTCAATTGGAGTTGTGCGGACCTCGATTCAGCAGTCCATCATTATTGAAATGTATTACCGTCGTGGTTTTACGGTTGTAGCAACTCAGGATGTTGTTTCTGATAAATGGATTGCCGGCACTATCCAGAGGGTGCCTGATACTAGGGTGATTATGAAGGGAAAATTTTAGGATTCTCGTGCAGGCAACTCGGTTGCCTGCTTGAATTTGAGCAACTTTTTTGCGATCGACAAAAAGTTGTACTATTAAAAAACCTTAACATATATTAGCTTCCTGGCATCTATTTCTGATAGTCTAACTCCTAATTCCTGCCTCCTGATTCCTATGATACAATAAAGCTACTATGGCAAAGAAGAAACACAGAAAGCGCAGCAGTAGTTACAGGGCTCCAAGAGGTAAAAGCATGTCAGACAGTACAAGACAGGGAATAATAGCAATTGTGGTTGCTGCTGTGGGTGTAATAGCGCTTTTGTCGTTTTTTGAACTTGCCGGAACTGTTGGTGACGCGATTGATAATTGGATTGCTAAACTTTTTGGTTGGGATAGGTGGCTATTTGCACTTTTACTGCTTGTAATCTCCTGGGGGTTTTTAGTTCCAAGCAAAAATGTTCTTCGAACAATGAGTGTAATTGGCCTTGTTTTATTTTTCTTATCATTCAACGGTATTTTAAATTTATTCATGGCCGATATTAACTCATTTAATACCTCGGATTTAATGCAGACCGGCGGATACGCTGGTCTTTTAGTTTCTTATATTTTAGTGGGCTGGACTGGTTTTTGGGGAACTTTAGTTATTGCCTTTACATTGCTTTCAATCGCGATAATGTTAATTTTTAATGTTTCTATTCAGTCAGTGCTGGCAGCCCATACTCACTTTAGTGATTTAGGTCGATTTTTGCACAGAGAAAGCGTTGGTGGAGATGACGATATAAGCCAGGACACTGAATCTGACAGCGCCGAAGAAACCGAAGAGGAAGAAAAAGAAATGCCCCGCAAGCGTATTTTGCCAGACGAAGAAGACAGGGACGAGCTAGAAAATGAGTCTGTGATGACTAGCAGTCAAAGGCGTAAAATGGAAATCCCACTTAGCCTATTAAACGAGAAGGGAACCGAAGCTAAGGCCGGAGACATCGAACGAAGCGAAGAAATAATCCATCGAACTTTACAGAACTTTGGAATTGATGTGGAAATGGCTGGCGTTAAAGTGGGGCCAGCTGTTACTCAATATTCGTTAAGGCCATCTGAAGGAATTAAGCTTTCCAGAATTGTAGCCTTGCAAGATGATTTAGCTCTTGCTCTTGCAGCTCACCCAATCAGAATCGAGGCTCCAATTCCAGGAAGGTCACTGGTAGGGATCGAGGTTCCAAACCAAAAAATTGGAATGGTTACTTTGCGTGAACTGCTCACATCAAAAGAATTTAAAAATCGAAAAACAGATTTTACCGCTCCGCTTGGAAAAGATGTCAGTGGCGAGGTACAAATGGTTAGTGTCGACAAAGCTCCGCACATGCTAGTGGCCGGAGCAACCGGATCTGGAAAATCAGTTTGTTTAAATGGAATTATTCTTTCTCTCCTATATCAAAATGGACCAGATGATCTTAAATTTATAATGGTCGACCCTAAACGAGTTGAGCTAGGAGTTTACAAAGGCATTCCACATCTTTTGGTGCCGCCGATTACAAAAGTAGAAGAGGCGATTAATGCGCTTAAGTGGGCAGTTCGAGAAATGGAGCGTCGGCTGGACCATTTAGCCAAATCAGGCGCTCGCAATATTGATGCTTATAATGCAAAAAGCAAAGAAAGAATGCCAAAGATTATTATCATAATTGATGAGTTGGCTGATTTAATGAGTCAAAATAAGCGTGATGTTGAGGCTGTGATTGTACGAATTGCGCAAATGGCTCGAGCTGTCGGAATTCATTTAGTACTTGCTACTCAAAGACCATCAGTTGATGTTATTACGGGACTTATCAAAGCCAATATTCCAACCAGGCTTGCTTTTGCTGTGGCCTCCCAAGTTGATTCAAAAACAATTTTAGACCAGGGTGGTGCAGAAAAGCTTTTGGGTCGGGGGGACATGTTGATGACCAGTCCGCAAATATCTAAACCGCGCCGTCAGCAAGGAGCTTTAATCACTGATAAGGAAATTGAGGCAGTGATAGGCTTTCTAAAACAGCAAGGCAAGCCAGATTACAATTATAATGTTACAGAAGACATGAGAACCGGGGGCACCGCATTCAACAGTGAAGACTCTGATGATCTTTTGGAGGAGGCAATTCAGGTTGTGATCGTGTCTGGAAAAGCATCAACTTCATTTTTACAGCGTCGATTAAAAGTTGGTTATTCAAGAGCTGCTAGAATGATCGATATTATGGAAGAAATGGGAGTTGTGAGTGCTGCCGATGGTGCTCGCGCTCGCGAGGTTTTAATAGATGAATGGCCGGCAGGAAGAAAGGGATTAGGAGTTAGTCAGGCGAAGCCTGGTCCGGCTTCGTCGGAGAGTCGGGTGTCAAGTGAAGAAGATGATTATGAAAATCTCGAACATATTGATGACGACGAAACAGATGAAGATGTCGAAGATGTTGATGATTTTGACGACGATGAACTCGAATTGGAGATTGAAGAAGATGATGAAGAAGAGTACGATGACGAAGAAGAATCAGAAGAAGACGAAGTAGAAGATGACGAAGAATACGAAGACGATGAAAAACTTTAGTTTTGACTAGAAGCTATAAGCTATCCCGCTGTAAGCTATTATCTATCCCCGCCAAAAATGGTATTTGTACGACGACAACTTGATCAATCACCACAGACGCTTGGAGAAAAGCTACGAGCTTTGCGTCGCGGTCAGGCAGTAAGTTTAGAGATGATGGAAAAAGATACGCAGATTCGGCGTTCTTATTTACAGGCTTTAGAGAAAGGGGAATATGAAAAATTGCCAGCACCACTTTATGCCCGTAATTTTATTCGAAGTTATGCTCGAGTTTTAGGGGCTGATGAAGATTATTTTTTGGAGCTGTACGAAGAAGAATGTGGGCTTTGTGATTTGATTGTTCCCATGCAAACACCAAGGCAAAAAATGGCTAAAGGACGCTTGCGTATTTGGAACAGTTTTATAAAGTTCGGCTTGCTTTCATTGATTTTGGTTTTTGCTTTTGGATATTTGGGCTGGCAGGTTAAATCTATTGTAGCGCCACCTGAAATTGTGATTGTGTCACCAGTAAATGAATCACTTACAGGCGATGCAACTATCACAATCGAAGGCTTTGTAGATAAAGACGCCACAGTTTATGTGAATGGAAAACAAGTGGTTGTAAATGCTGATTCAACTTTTAAAACTCAGATTGATTTGAAAAAAGGGCTTAACGAAATCATGATAGAAGCAGAAAGGCGATACTCAAGAAGAGCTATAATTCAAAGAAATGTAGTCTTTAGTCCGGAGTCGGGGATAAGTCGCGTGAGTTTTTTACATTAGTATAGTAAAATATATTTGAGGAGGACGGAGCAAGCTTTTTTTAGCTTGTAAAGTCCTAATTTTTTATTGGTTATTTATGACAAACGCAAAAAAAGACGAAGGGTCAGCAAAGTTTAAGGCAGCGAACGAAGCAATTTCGCAAATAAAAGAAAGATTTGGCGAGGGCGCAATTATGCGTCTTGGCGAGGCAAAGGCAATGCAAGTTGATTCAATCCCAACTGGTTGCTTGTCGCTTGATCTTGCTCTTGGGGTTGGCGGTGTACCGCGCGGTAGAATTATTGAAATTTACGGACCAGAATCATCCGGAAAAACTACACTTGCTCAACATATCGTGGCTGAGGTACAGAAACTGGGTGGTGTAGCGGCTTTTGTTGACGCTGAACATGCACTCGACCCAGAATATGCTCAAAAAATTGGAGTAGACATTGAAGAGTTATTTATCTCACAGCCAGATACCGGCGAACAAGCGCTTGATATTGTTGAAACTTTAGTTCGATCAAGCGCGGTAGATGTAATCGTCATCGATTCAGTGGCAGCTCTAACACCAAAAGCTGAGATTGAAGGAGATATGGGAGACAGACATATTGGTCTGCAAGCCAGGTTAATGAGTCAAGCTCTTAGAAAACTAGCAGCAATCGTTAATAAATCAAAAACAACTGTTATTTTTATAAACCAAATTAGAATGAAGATTGGTGTAATGTTTGGAAACCCGGAAACCACTTCTGGTGGAAATGCTTTAAAGTTTTACGCATCAGTTAGAATTGAGGTTCGTCGAGCGGCTCAGATAAAACAGGGGGATAAAATTATCGGTAACCGAGTAAAAGCAAAAATTGTTAAAAATAAAGTAGCTGCTCCATTTAGAAATTGTGAATTCGATATAATGTATAACGAAGGTATTTCCATCTCGGGGGATTTGCTTGATTTGGGAGTCGTGGTCGGATCCATTGAGAAAAAAGGCAATACATATTCATTTGGGGAAGAGAGACTGGGAGTTGGGCGCGAGGTTGCTAAGCAATATTTGAAAGAAAACCCTAAGAAATTAGCGGAAATTAGGAAAAAGACAGAAGAAGCTGTTAAACAAGCTGATTTGATTGATAAGTAGATCAATTCTTAATTACGGACCCGCGCAAATATATTTGCGCGGGTTTTGTAAACTGCGACTTAACAATTTACTATTTACGCAAACAATGAGAGGTGTTATTTTATAGTTTACTTTTTGACGACTCGTATTTGCTTGTAGTGACTGCGGGACAGATCGCAATTTTATCAAATCATTGTCGGTACGCCTTGGCGTTGCCAAGGAATCTCTCTCTTCTTGTACTCAAACATTGGCTTGATTCTCATATTGTGTCTTTGTCCTGCAGTCACTGTAAGAAAGGGCGGTCATGGAGAAAACTTGACGCTTTTTGGCTTATTTTGGTATACTTTCGTCGCTTTGTCAGACTATGCCAGTAGACTGGCGGATCATGACTAGCCAGAAGTGTCAAATTAGGCTAACTCTAGATAAATAAATCTTTCAGGTGACCCCCCAACACCTTATTCTGACCCACGTTTTCGTGGCCTCAGGACAGATAAATAATTACAAATAAGACTTCACTTAACCCGTGGAGTAAATTTTGTTTTTATCAAATATTCTATGCCAAAAACCGCCCTTCAGGAACGCAAGTACTTCTCTACAATCCGTGATGCCATGGATTTACCCAATCTTATCGAGATTCAGAAATCATCTTATGATTGGTTTGTCAGCGAAGGCATTCAAGAGCTTCTCGATGAAGTTTCACCAATCGGTGACTTTATTGGACGAGACCTTGAATTGTCTTTTGTGGACTTTTTCATTGATGAGCCAAAGTTTGACGAGGCCACATCAAAAAGTAAGAACATTACTTACGAAGCACCGCTTCGTGTAAGAGCCAGACTTACAAACATGCGTACCAAAGAAGTTAAAGAACAGGAGATTTTCTTAGGAGACCTTCCGGTTATGACTGATCGTGGTACTTTTATTATCAACGGGGCTGAGCGAGTGGTGGTCTCACAGCTAATTCGTTCAGCCGGAGCTTTCTTTACAGCTGAAGCAGTTCGTGGACGAAGGTATTATGGAGCAAAAATCATTCCAAACCGAGGTGCATGGCTCGAATTTGAAACAGATTCAAAAAATGTACTTTGGGTGAAGATTGATAGAAAGAGAAAAGTTGCGGTAACTTCTTTAATGCGAGCGTTTGGTTACACAACTGATGAAGAAATTTTGGCATTATTTAAGGATGTAGACACTCATCCACTTAATAAATATATTGAAGCTACAATTGCCAAAGACGCCTCTACAAACGAGGAAGAAGGATTGAAGGAAGTTTATAAAAGAATTAGACCGGGTGACTTAGCGACTGCAGACAATGCTCGCCAGTTGATTCACTCAATGTTTTTCAACTTTGATCGTTACGATTTGGGGTCAGTTGGACGCTATAAATTCAACACAAGATTTGGCAAAGACAATCCAGAAGAAGGAGTTACAGATGAAGCGAATAGAATTTTGAAAAAAGAGGATTTGGTCGATATTATTTCTGAAATTATTCGGTTAAATATCACTCAAGATGAAGCTGACGATGTTGACCATCTTGGTAATAGACGAGTTCGTGCAGTTGGTGAGCTTATTCAACAAAGATTTAGAATTGGATTAGCACGAATGGAGCGAATTGTTCGAGACCGAATGTCGACTCAAGATATTGAAAGCTTAACTCCGGGAAGATTAATTAACGCCAGACCAGTAATTGGAGCTACGCGTGAATTTTTCATGTCTTCCCAGCTTTCACAGTTCATGGACCAGACTAACCCACTAGCTGAGTTGGAACACAAGCGTCGTTTATCAGCTTTGGGTCAAGGTGGTTTGTCCAGAGAGCGGGCAGGATTTGAAGTTCGTGATGTGCACACAACTCACTATGGCCGAATTTGTCCGGTACAAACTCCAGAAGGTCCAAACATTGGACTTGTGGGTCAGCTAGCTAGTTATGCTCGTATCAATAAATACGGATTTGTTGAAACTCCATACAGAAAAGTAATTCAAGAAAACGGACGAGCAAAAATCACAAACGAAATTGAATATTTAAACGCATTTAGAGAAGAAAAAGCTATTACGGTTCCTGCAACTGTAAAAACTGATGAAGATGGTTACATAATTTCAGAATTTGTTGAGGCTAGAAAGTACGGTGAAGCTAAGCAAGTTCCGGTTTCGGAAATTGGTTACATGGATGTTTCAACAACACAGATTGTGTCGGTTGGTACATCGCTTATTCCATTTTTGGAACATGATGACGCTACTCGAGCGCTCATGGGATCTAACATGCAGCGCCAGGCAGTGCCACCGATTGTTCCTGAATCACCAATTATTGGAACCGGTCGTGAACACAGAGCAGCTGTTGACTCTGGTCACGTTTTAGTTGCCAGCGACGAAGGTGAAGTAACGGAAATGGACAGCGGAAAAATTAAAATTTTATACAAAAACGAGGGCGAGGTTATATATACATTAAATAAATTCTTGCGCTCAAACCATTCAACATCGATTAATCAAAGCCCGGTTGTAAATGTTGGCGATAAGGTTAAAAAAGGTGATGTTTTGGCAGACGGACCATCGGTTCAAAGCGGTGAGTTGGCTCTTGGTCAAAATATGCTTGTGGCCTTCATGAGTTGGGATGGATATAACTATGAAGACGCAATTATTCTTTCTGAAAAGGTTGTTCAAGCTGATAGATTCACAACAATCCATTTGGAACACTTAACACTTGATGTTCGAGACACAAAACTCGGAGCAGAGGTAATTACATCAGACATTCCAAACGTGTCAGAAGAGAAACTAAAAAATCTTGATTCCGAAGGAATAATCCGAATCGGAGCCGAGGTAAAATCAGGGGACATATTGGTTGGAAAAATTACACCAAAAGGAGAAACAGAACTATCGGCTGAAGAAAAATTGTTACGAGCGATCTTTGGTGAAAAGGCAAGAGACGTTCGTGATTCTTCTTTGTACTTACGCCATGGAAATAAAGGAAAAGTGGTTGATGTAAAAATCTTCTCAAGAGAAGAGGGAGACAATTTGTCACCAGGGGTTTTGCAGTCAATTCAAGTTACAATTGCTGATTTACGAAAAATGCAGGTTGGAGACAAGATGGCAGGACGCCACGGAAATAAAGGAGTTGTATCGCGTGTTGTGCCAGTTGAAGACATGCCATTTGCAGAAGACGGCCGACCAGTTGATGTTATCTTAACTCCACTTGGAGTTGTTTCTCGTATGAACTTAGGTCAGATTTTGGAAGTTCATTTGGGGCTAGCTGCACTTAAGCTCGGATATAAGGTGGCCTCACCGGTGTTTGCCGGTGCTCCGGAGGAAATGATCAGAGAAGAGCTTAAAAAAGCTGGCTATCCAGAAGGTGGGCAGGTGACAATGTACGATGGACGAACTGGGGAACCATTTGACCATTTGATCACAATCGGTGTGATGTACATGCTTAAACTTAACCACATGATTGAAGACAAAATGCATCAACGATCAATCGGCCCGTACTCTCTTATTACTCAACAGCCACTTGGAGGAAAAGCTCAGTTTGGTGGTCAGAGATTTGGAGAAATGGAAGTTTGGGCGCTTGAGGCATACGGAGCAGCTCACACTTTGCAAGAAATTTTGACCATTAAATCAGACGATGTTCCCGGTCGTTCAAAAGCTTACGAAGCAATAATCAAAGGTGAGGAAATCAAAAAAGTTAATGTCCCGGAATCATTTAATGTTCTTATGCGCGAGCTGAAAGGTTTGTGTTTGGATGTTGAGCTGGTGAAAGACGGGAAGAAAGTCGATTTTGATTCAACGAAAACTCAAGATAAACGATAAGTTGTATGGCTATACATAAAATGAATACATTAAGAGCAAGTGAATTTGATTCAATTCGAATGAAACTTGCTTCACCGGATGTGATCCGGTCATGGTCATACGGCGAAGTAACAAAGCCGGAGACAATTAATTATCGAACTCAAAAACCAGAAAAACACGGTTTGTTTGCCGAAGAGATTTTTGGACCATCAAAAGACTGGGAGTGTTACTGCGGAAAATATAAAAAGATTCGTTACAAAGGAATAATTTGTGACAAATGCGGAGTCGAGGTTACTCAGGCGGTTGTTCGTCGGGAACGAATGGCACACATTGAGCTAGCTTCACCTGTAACCCACATTTGGTTTTTGCGTGGTGTACCTTCCAAGATCGGCACAATCTTAGACATGGGTGTTCAGTCTTTGGAAAAAGTTATTTATTTCTCCAGCTTTATCATCACAGATATCAATCAGGAAGCACTTGATCAAACAATGGACCAGGTCCGAGCTGAATATAAAAATAAGAAAAAGATGATAGAAGGTGAGCGTAAGCGCGATATCGCTCGAATTGAAGAAAAGTTTGTTGGAGACGCAAATGCTATCAAGAAAGAAACTGCTCATGTTGAAGAAATCACAGAAAAGAAACTTGAAGAATTAGAAGAAGATTTTTTGACAGTCGACCAGGATCTTAAGGAAATGAAAGTAATGAAGATTATTCCTGAATCGACTTATCAGGATTGGTCAATCAAGTTTGGACATATTTTTGATGCCGGAATTGGTGCCGAGGCGATTCTAAAACTACTTGAAAGAATCGATATTGAAGCAACAATCAAGTTACTTGAAGAAGAACAGGAAACTACTCGCTCAAAAACAAAACAGGATAGAATTATCAGACGATTAAAATTACTCCATAGTTTGCAGAAAAATGGTATCAAGCCGGACTGGATGGTGCTTCGTGCAATTCCAGTTATCCCAGCTGATTTGCGACCAATGGTAGCACTTGATGGTGGCCGTTTTGCAACCAGTGACTTAAACGATTTATACAGACGCGTTATCAACCGCAATAATCGACTTAAGAGACTATATACTTTGAATGCTCCGGAAGTAATTTCAAGAAACGAGAAGCGCATGCTGCAAGAAGCAATCGACTCGCTAATTGATAACTCATCACGAAGTTCAAAAACAGTTATTGCTGCAACTGGACGAAAGCGTCAGCTAAAGTCACTTGCTGACATTCTAAAAGGAAAGCAAGGTCGATTCAGACAGAACTTGCTTGGAAAACGAATCGACTATTCTGGTCGTTCGGTTATCGTGGTAGGTCCTCATCTTAATTTGGACCAGTGCGGTATTCCAAAGAAAATGGCACTTGAACTTTTCAAACCATTTGTAATTTCAAAATTGATTACCCGAGAATATGTGCACAATATCAGAAGTGCCAATAGGTTTATTGAATCTGACAGACCAGAAGTTTGGGATCTTTTGGAAGAAGTAGTATCTGACTCATTTGTGTTTCTTAACCGTGCTCCAACTTTGCACAGACTTGGTATTCAAGCATTTAGACCGGTGCTTATCGAAGGAAAAGCTATCCAAGTTCACCCAATGGTTTGCGATGCTTATAACGCTGACTTTGACGGAGACCAAATGGCTGTTCATGTGCCACTTACCAAAGAGGCTAAGAAGGAAGCAGCTGAAATAATGCTGTCAGTTAAAAACTTACTTAAGCCATCACACGGTGGACCGGTAGCAACTCCAGGAAAAGATGTAGCCTGGGGGGCATACTATTTGAGTATGACTTACGGTAAGCCGGATGAAACAAAGATAAAGTCTTTTGCTGATGTTGATGATGCGCACTATGCATATCAATCAAGAAATATCGGTTTGCAAGATTGGATCCGAGTGCAAATGAACGGAGAATTAGTTATTACCACAGTCGGACGAATTATCTTAAACGAACAATTTCCAGAAGAAGTTGAGTTCATGAATGAGGTGATGGGTAAAAAACAGTTGGCAATCGTGGTTCGCGATACTTTGGAATTCCATGGTCCTGAGTTTACGGCAAAGCTACTTGATGGCTTGAAAACATTAGGATTCAAGTATGCCGAGAAATCAGGATTTTCTTGGGGAATGGGTGAGCTTCCATCGATTGCAGAAAAACCAGCAATTATTGATGAAGGAAACAAGCGTGTAATTGAAGTTGAGAACTTCTACGCCCAGGGGCTACTAACACAAGGTGAGCGTCACACACAAATTGTAAAAATTTGGGCTGATGTAAAAGATAGAATCGCAGAATTTGCTAAAAACGCTTTAAGTAAGGAAAGTTCAGCTTATACAATGATCGACTCTGGAGCTCGAGGTTCATGGGGACAGATGACTCAGATGATCGGTATGATTGGACTTAAAGCCTCGGCTTCTGGAGAAACAATCGAACTACCAGTAAAATCTTCATTTAAAGAAGGTGTTGATGTGCTTGAATTCTTTATCTCAAGTCACGGTCAGCGAAAAGGTTTGACTGACACTGCGCTTAAAACGGCAAACGCAGGATATTTGACCAGACGATTGGTAGATGTTTCCCAAGATGTTGTAATTCGAGTCGAAGATTGTGGAAACCAAGAAAAAATTGATATAAACACTAAAGAATCTGAAGAGCTTGGTTCGTCAGTTTTGGAAAGAATTTTGGGCAGAACCGTAGTTGACCCAATTGTGCTTCCTGGTGGCCGAAAGGTTGTAGTGGAAGCTAATGAAACAGTTACTCAAGAGCACATTAGAATTCTAGAGGCCGCTAAAAAGCCACTAGAAGAAGCAACAGTTCGTTCAATTATGACCTGCCGAGTTAGCAACGGATTGTGTCAGAAATGTTACGGATATGATCTTTCCTACAACAAGGTTGTTCAAATGGGAGCAGCAGTTGGAATCATCGCCGCTCAATCAATTGGAGAGCCTGGAACACAGTTAACAATGAGAACTTTCCACACCGGAGGTGTGGCCGGAAAAGACATAACATCTGGACTTCCTCGTGTTGAAGAATTATTCGAGGCACGAATGCCAAAACAAAAAGCAATTCTAACCGAAGTTTCAGGTAAAGTTGAAATCGAAAAGGCTGAAAGATCAATTGTTCAAGTCGGAACCGGTAAGAAAATGACCGACACCAGACCAGGTCAGAAGATTATCAGAATAAGATACGATGCCGTTGAAGAAATGCCAATTGTGATTGGTCGCAGTGGAAAGGTCTTAGTTAAAGATGGCGATAAGGTAAATAAAGGAGATGTAATTGGTGAGACTGCAGCTGGAGAAAAGATTCTTAGTGAGGTTAAAGGAACTGCTAAAGCTGCAAAAACTGTCGTTACAATCACATATGAAGCTAAAAAAATTAGGGAGTATGTAATCCCACAAGGATACACTCTATATGTATCAGATGGAGATGAGGTTTTGGCAGGAGACGCCTTAACGGAGGGTCATATCGAACTTCAGGCTTTGTTTAAATATAAAGGCAAAGAAGCTGTTGAGGAATATATTTTGAAGGAGATTCTTGGAGTTTATGCCTCACAGGGACAGAAATTAAATAGTAAACATCTCGAGGTAATTGTCAGACAAATGTTTAGCCGAGTTCGAATTATCGACCCGGGCGACACTGATTTGCTACCAGGAGAAATTGTTGAAAAAACAACTTTGTTTGACGAAGAGCAGAGAAATAAAGTAGGTAAAGGAAAGTTGGCTGAGTTCGAAGAACTTTTCCTTGGAATTACTAAAGTTTCTCTTTCAACTGAAAGTTGGCTCTCGGCAGCATCATTCCAAGAAACCGCTCGCGTTTTAATTAACGCTGCTGTAACTGGAAAAGTTGATCGTCTGTCAGGGCTAAAAGAAAATGTTATCATTGGACGCTTGATTCCATCGGGAACTGGTTATGGAGCAACATTCGAAGACGAAGAAGAAGAGTTCGAGGAGGAAGAAGATGTTGTTAAAGCCAGCGACTTACCGGACGACGATGAGCCGGTGGCAAAGGATGAGGAATCAACAGAAGAACAAGAGCTACCTACCGAGGATGTTATAGAAGATAGCCAGAGTGAGGAGATAGAATAAAGAAGAGCAAAAAACAGGCGAAAGGCCTGTTTTTTGCTTGAAAATATTCTTATTCGTGGTAGAGTGAAGTAACTATGAAAAATATGATGTCACAATTATCTAGGCCGTCAAGGAAATCACCAGCCACAAAAGCCGCTGGTTTATTGTTTGCCACTCAGATTTCGGGTTGTGCAATTCCTGATTTGGTTGGTCGTGATCCAACGTCAGATGAAAATAATGAAATAAAAACATTGGTCCATAATGAACCAATATATAGAGACATAGTTACTGAATTAGTTAAACACTCAGATGTTGAAATGACAGATATTTGGAGTGGAGATATTGACTCAAACAGTGAATCAATGCAGGGTTTTGACTCTGAAATTGGCGACGGTCTTTTGTCCATGCTGAAGGAGGGTAGAATTAAAGTCTATTCCGGCGAAGAGTTATTTGGTGGTGTCAAAGAGGATTCAGTTGCTTTTTTTACAGATACACCTATCTCTAGGAATACGGATGATGGTTATATTTTTTTGAATGCAGATCTTAGAGAATTATGGACTACGGGAGTGGTAGTACATGAAATAATGCATTCATCATTTGGTCCTCATTCTGATGAAGTTAAAAGTAAATGTTTTTCAGAGAATACTTTTAATGCCTCTAATCCAGACGATGTACAGTGTATTATCGATGCACAAGACACGCCTTCAGAGTTCAAAGTCTTATATGATGTAGCTCAGGTAGCATTAGAAAAAGATGAAGATAGCGAGTACGAGATCTTTTTTGATGCAGATTGGAGTCGTTCACCTAATGCTGTTTTTGATGAGCTTGAGCGCGAAGAGTCAAGGACGCAACAGGAATGGGCAAAAGAAGTAGCTAGCAGAACCTATCCTGTCACTAGTACAGTTTTAAGCGCTTTTGGAGTTGATCGCGATGGGCTTACAGAAAGTCTGGCAAACAGTGAAAAAGCTTGGGAAGCTCATCAGGAATTATTGAGCGAGATTAGAATAGAGGTTGAAAAAGAATATTTAGCCGAGGCCCAAGCGGAATTGCGAGAGCAAGAGCACCAGCAAGAAGCAAATGAAGAAATGATCAAGGAAGAGTTAGAGGAAGCGAGGAAAGCTCCGGAGTCAAGATATGAAGAGGAAGGTAGAGATGGTTATAGATTAAATAGAAGATAAATATGTCAGGACATAGTAAATGGCACAACATTGCTCAAAAAAAAGGATTAGCAGATGCAAAGCGCGGTAAGACTTTCTCAAAAATAGCTAAGGCAATTACAGTTTCAGCAAAAGTTGGGGGTACTGATCAATCATCTAATTTTGCACTAAGATTAGCTATCGAGAAGGCAAAGGAGGCTAACATGCCTAAAGATAATATCGAGCGAGCAATAGCGCGTGGCTCCGGTTCTGGTGCAGATGGCGCTTTGGAAACTGTGGTTTATGAAGGAATGGCACCGGGCGGGGCGGCGATTATTGTGGAGGCGTTAACTGATAATAAAAATCGAGTCCTTACAAATATCAAAAATATCTTTAATAAAAATGGAGGTAACATGGATATTAAAGTTATGTGGCAGTTTGAAAGAAAAGGGGTAGTAAGGGTGGATGATGTGGGTTCGATTTCAAATAAAGATGAAACGGAACTCGAATTGATTGAAGCTGGAGCGGAAGACATAAGTTGGGAAGACGGTTTGGAAGCTATTTCTGATTTTAAAAATCTCCATGCTCTTGAACAGGCAGTCTCAGCTGTGGGGTTGCAGGTTTCAAGCGCTGAACCTGAGTATATAGCAAAAGAAAAAATTCAACTCTCAGAAGATGACGAGAATAAGCTTGGAAAGTTTATTGAATTGCTGGATGAAGATGATGATGTTGATAATATTTACACAAACGCGACATGAGTACTTACCCAAAAATTATCTTGGGAATCGATCCGGGCTATGGCCGTTGTGGCTTTGGGATAATTAAGGGTGGGGGGGCAGATTTTTTCTGTATAACTCATGGAGTGATGACAACCAAAGTAGGATCAGAGCATAAAGATAGGCTTTTGGAGATTGCTGAAGATTTTGAATCGATTATCGACAAGTATCAACCATCAATACTCGTAATTGAAGAGCTATTTTTCTCAAAATCAACCACCACGGCTCTTAAAGTAGCAGAAGTAAGGGGCGTAATTATGATGCTTGCCGCACGCTCTGGGCTAGATGTGATTGAGGTCAAACCTAATGAAGTTAAAATGGCAGTCACCGGTTATGGCAAGGCAGATAAAATTCAGATGCAAGAGATGATAAAGACGATTTTTGGCTTTGAGGAGGTGCCAAAACCAGATGATGCCGCCGATGCCCTTGCTATTGCCTGGACAGGGGCTGGAATGTTAAAATATTAATAAATTAATAACCTTTTGTTATGAAGAAATATTTTCTCTCATTGGCAGCAATGTCATTGTTACTGGTAGGAGGCGGATGTACAGATACGGATACTTATGATTACTCAACGCATGAAGTACCAGTTGGTATTTCAATTTCTGTTACAGATACTGTAAAGGCAGTAGTAGGTGATAGCGTTCAAGTTATTGTTACCATTGATAACCAGTCAGGAGATGACCAAGTACTACATAGTATTGATATCGGAGACAGCTACCTTGAAGGAATTAATATCACTTCATCTGTTCCAATGTATAGCGAAGCATATTCAATTCCAGATGGTACAACCTCCCACACCTTGTTAGTTGATGTGGCAAAAGGTGCTACCGAGACAGTTACATTCACAGGATTAGCTTCATCTGTTGGAAGTTGGACCGGAGCCTTTTATGTTTGTTTTGAAGATGGGGTAACCTGCGAATATTTTGATGTTAGCACTTTGGTTGAGTAGAACACAAAAAAATAAAAAAATACCCTGCCTTTTGGCGGGGTGTTTTGTTGACAGGATAGGGCAGAATTGATATTCTATCTTCGCACAATTAAATAAGCGGGTATCGTATAATGGCTTTTATGTCAGCCTTCCAAGCTGAAGATGGGGGTTCGATTCCCCCTACCCGCTCCAAAAAATCATCTCAAAAAAGGTGATTTTTTGTTTGTATAATTTAATCCCGCGCCAGGACGCGGGCTAGGTGATCCTTTTTGCAAGGATCAGTATTTTTAGAATAGTTTCCAAGTCATCCCATTCTTCTTGGGTGAACTCGTCGAAATTTCTTCTTTTGGCACGATTAACTCTTCGTACTAGCTCGTTACAGCCCTCAGACCGGTCCATAAAGGTTGCAATAGTACTTGTTTTGCCTGATAACCTAAGGATCAGTTCCTTAAAGGCCTTCTTAGTCCTTTTCGCCATATTTTCCCCCAGATGTTAAAGATATGATATTAAACCTTGTTTTTTTGTTTATGTCAATTAATGCTTGGATCCCCAAAACAAAATAACACGAGGAACTCTCGTGTTATTTTGGTGCTGGGAGAGGGAATTGAACCCCCGACGCAGGGCTCTTCAGGCCCTCGCTCTACCACTGAGCTACCCCAGCATTTGATAATTGCGCAGGCAATATACCAAATTGCTTATATTTTTGCAAGTATTTAACCTTGACGTTTTGCTGTAGTTGGCATACAATTATCACGCTTTTTCAAAATGCGGGTGTGTAGCTCAGGTGGTTAGAGCGCAGTCCTGATAAGACTGAGGTCGCAGGTTCGAGTCCTGCCACACCCACCACCGAGCTTAGCTCGGTTGTATCTTGATGACGCCAAAGCTCAGCTTTGGCTAAAACAACATTGTCAGAAGCTAAGCGAGGGGATAGTCCAGCTCAGCTGGAACCAGATTATAAATATCGGGCTGTAGCTCAATAGGCTAGAGTACTTGGTTTGGGACCAAGGGGTTGTGGGTTCGAGTCCCGCCAGCCCGACCAATTCAGACATTTTGAAAATTCAGGGGGAAGAGCTTGCTCGCTCGCCCCGCCTTCGGCGGGTCTCGCTTCGCAAAAAACCCTGTATTTCGGAATTAAATCGTAGGGTCGGACAAATTCAAATTCAGTTTTTCGGGAAAGCAAACGGCGGTTCGTTCCAATTTTTTCCGTC